>CAZSVY010000093.1:0-6733 GCA_964610495.1 uncultured Methanosarcinales archaeon | reverse complement strand
AATTGACTGTCATTCTTACACTTTAGCGCAAAACACGCTGTTGAGCCGATGGTTATGAAACTCTTTTACCTACCGACATGCGTGAGGAGAGACTAGTGCTGCGATTCCAAAGTATGTTCATAAAACCTTGTTTCCTGATTTGTCTGTTGATTAACTAATTTCCCGCTAAACAAGGGACTTATTTTGGAATCGATGCACTAGTCTTTACTCCTAATGAATTCCTAAAAAAGTTTTGGGAATGCTCTATTCGTACTAAAGATTGTTTTTCTGAGATGATCAAATCTGTTAAATACTTCTCAGATAGTCTCTTACTCTTTTTTTTGCAAGTAAATGAGCAATGTGCCTGTAAATCACACCTCTAGCCCATACAAACATTGAAAATCATAATGCTATTATCAAAGGCTTTTGACATATATTAACGATACATTTATAAATACAAAAGTATAATATTAATGTGCCATGTAAATCTCCCCTTCTGTGGTGTGATGTTGTGGTTGCCAGCCTGAGCATATTCATATCACAGATGGAGATTACATTACATGAGGATACTGAAGTATTTTTGTGTCTTTTCTGCTCCCAGGGCTGGAAGTTGTCGGAAACAAAGTTGCCTCCAAATATTATTATACATAAAATAATTTGCTAATGAACCAGAACATTGAGCCTAGTCCAAAACAACAAAATGATAAAAATAAGGTTTACTAGTGCATCGATTCCAAAATACGTCCACAAATATTAGCTATAAAGTTCGCTCATCAATCATTGAATTCTTCCTTCAATTATGGATCAATTTTTGAATCGATACACTAGAGGAAACAGTATATAGCGGTGGAAGAATATAATAATTGAAAGTAGCATAATTTTAATTCAAAACGGGTAAAAGTAAGGGGGATTAAGGTTGATGATAGGGGTTAGTGAAATAATAATTGCGGTCATTATAATAATAGCTATTATATTCCTGATATTAACTTTTAAACGGCTTCGTGAATTAAAATGGAAATGAGAATATAAGTTAAGAAGATTGCAATCCAGCTAAACTTCCATAGTATACTAAAGTTTCATTTTGAATCACTCAGGCTTTACGAAATAGTTTTCTCTTAATTTTTCGCCTGGCACTGCCTGACATCTGTTCAAGAATAATGTGCGTGGGCGTATTTTTTCCCGCAGGGGCGACTTTTCCTTTCCGGATGGCTTCCAGCACGGCTTCGAGGGTATTTTCCGGCGCGTCGATCTCGGTGTATGCCTGGCCCACCATTTCGGGAATATGGGAATCGCTTCCTGCAACGCCAGGGATTCCAAGCCTCTTTGCCTCGGCTGCGGCTTTCCGGTTGGCTTTATTGAAAAGGCATCGTGAATTGAAGACTTCAACGGCATCAATATCAAGCCCTTCGAAACTTCCTATCCCGTGGGAACTGCGCTTAAAGGGGTGAGGGATAATAACCGCGCCTCCAAGTTTTCGGGCTCTTGCGATCGTTTCTTCCGGACTCAGGAAAGGCTCGATATTCTGGCTGACTCCGAGCACCAGGATATGCCCTTTCGAGCAGGTAACCTCCACGCCTGGAATGACTGTAAGCTCAAGGCCAAGTTCCAGGGCTCTTTTTTTACAGGCAAGCCCGCCTTCCACAGTGTCGTGGTCACAGATAGCAAACCCGTCAAGCCCCTTTTTACGCGCAACTTCAAGGATGTCGTCGTGGCTCGATTTGCTATCTTTTGAATGCTCGGAATGTACATGCAGATCAAATTTCATGTTAACAGGAAAATGAGAAATGAATTTATATAAATTTTGAAACGGAAACAAAAAGAGAGAAAGAAGAACTTAGAAAGAATTAGCAGAAATTAGCGGAAATTAGCGGAAATTAGAAAAAACTTATCCGGAGTCCGTCTACACTCGTGTTTATGATGGTATCAAAATACGACAAAACTTCGTTTTCTTACGAACAATCCCGGTCTTAAAAATAATGGTAAAAGCAGGAGGAATTGCGAACGGGCAGAAACATAGCAAAAATCTGGTTTTAAGGGTATAGTTTAGGATATTAGGAGGGTCTGATGTCTTCAGTAGACGCCCGTTCGCATGCAAACAAACGACTTCTGGATATAAATACCTTTCGTAGATATACGAACAGTATTCAGGCCATGCTAAAAACTCCCTGAGAAAAAGATATTGGAAAACGTTCTGGTAATATTCCGACAGCTTTTATAAAATTCAAAAAGCCTTATACTCTTCAGGAAAACCTGGGAGTGGCCCAGGTATCCTCAGGCTTAGAAAATTTTTAGAAGACTTTGACCGGAATTCGAAATCGCTTTCATATTCAGGCTTCCTGGGGCCCAAGAAGTGCATGTGCCCTGTTAATTATTTCTGTTCTGGCTTCATAATCCACAAAGATTCGGTCTCCGAATTCAATCCGGTGCACGATTCCTTCTTCATAGAGCCAGGAAAGAATCGACATCCCTTTTTCCGAATTCGGGAGGGAAAGGGAACAAAAACACCAGGGAGGTAGATGTTTTATTATCTCGGCTTTTAGCGCAGTCATGCCGTTGCCTTTTTTTGCGGAAACAAATACAGGGTTTGGGGCCATATAGCCTATCTGTTCCATAATACCGTCAAGTTCGGATTCATCAACGAGATCGACCTTGTTAAGCAAGGTAATAATAGGAGCTCCCTGCAACTTGTCCCACAGGGTGTCGTGAGAAGTCGAAAGTTTCTGAAGGATCATCTCGGGCTTTTCGCTTACGTCCACGACAAGGAGTATAAGATCCGAGAGAAAAATCTCATCCAGGGTAGATTTGAAGGCATCAACCAGCCAGTGAGGAAGATTCTCTATAAATCCTACGGTATCGGTCAAAAGAGCTTTTCGCCCTCCAAGGTCAAGAGCTCGGGTCGTAGGCACAAGCGTTGTAAAAAGCATATTCTTTGCCTCAACACTCTCACTTACAATAGCGTTGAAAAGCGTGCTTTTTCCGGCATTGGTATATCCTGCAAGGGAAATTAAGGAAAAGCCTTTCCTGTGCCTCAAAGCCCGCAGGGATTCATCGTCCTTTTCTGCGGATTCGAGTTCACTCTCGATTCTCGCGATTCTCTTCTTCAGGTCCTGTTCATAAGAATCCTCGTAGTCTCCAAGCCCCATGAACCCTGCCCGTTCCTCTTTCTTAAGGAGAGAAACAACAGCTCTTGCCCTGGGCACCTCGTATCTCAATCTTGCCAGTTCCACCTGGAGCTTTGAGCGGTGGGTAGTTGCCCTTTTTGCAAAGATCTCAAGGATAAGCTGGAATTTATCGATAACCTGGCATCTGCAGATTTCCGAAATATTGAAAAGCTGGGTCGTAGAAAGCCTGTTATAGGAAATTACTTTCTCTGCACCCGTATTCCTTACAAGTTCGGCAAGTTCCTCGATTTTTCCCCGGCCTAGCTGGTACCTCGAATCGGGATACCTGGTCTGCTTAAGTTCGCCGACCGGCAGGTAACCTGCTGCTTTTGCAAGCTCTCTGAGTTCCTGGAAGAGGTATTCCTCACGCTCAGGGTCCGAGTTGGGAATTGTTCGTTTAACGAGAATTACCTTGTTCCCGTTACCGGATTTCTGTTCTGCTGAAATTTTCATGCCTCGATTTGAAGTTCTTTTATCAATAGATTACGGGCGCTCAGGGAAATATGATGCGCGAGTTCAATCGACCGCCTCTCGGCAATGGATTCCTGATACTTGAAAGCCCTGGAAAACATACTTTCGGTCACCCATCTGGGTTTGTTGTACATATCCCCCTTTTCGGCCACAATAGTGCCCTCGAAGGAAAGCTGGTCAGCGGTATCTTCAATTAGCTGCACGATATCCAGCAGGCTTGGAGCTCTTTTTAGCCAGAGGGGAAGGATCTTGATCTGCTTGACCTTTTCAATATAGTTAGCCGATACCGTAAGCGCCGCAGCTGCACATACCATGTAGTAACCTCCTTTAATCCTGTGCCTGCCAGAGATGTCTACTGCAATAATATCCCACATATGTACTTCACCCTCGGCTGAAGATCCTATTTTCATGAAATTAACGAAAGTTAACAGCAGGGAAAAACCCTGAGAATACCAGTCAGGTATCACATTTTCGTTCGGCTGATGTCCAGGTATTCGACCTCTTCCCCTTTCTCGACTGCAAAAAGCATGCTTTTTCGTACGCTATTTGCAAGCCTGACCGCTCCGGACATAACCGGAAGCCTGAACTCGAAATCCGCAGGGATAGCATTTACAAGGTATTCCGAATGGGGAATTTTTTCTATTGACTCGACTTTCCGGTATACCCTGAAATTCGTCCCGAATTTAAAGCCGGTTTTTACCACATGCCCCGAGTCCCTGAGATTTTTATATGCACCGTATTTTCTCAGGAAAGAACTCTCAATCTCCGAGGCTTTCTCGATAAACTCGTCGAATGAAAACACCTTACCTTTCCTGTCCCGAACCGTTATTACACCTCTGGAAAAGAGGTAAAGGGACTCTACCAGGGAAAGTTGCAGCCTTTCGGAGTCCAGCATTTTTCCGTAAAATCCCCTTGCATAGAGAGTTTCCGAAGCCTGGGCATCCCAGGCTATTACCCTGTCTTCCAGGAAAGTGGCATCGGTTTTGACTGCAGGATACGGCTCAGGCATATCTCCTTCAGGTACTGCGGTTTTAACCTCATAAAAGGTAAGGTCACTTTCCTCATCCACGACAGCAAGAATAAACTGCTTGTGCACATTTTCTGCCGAGGCGACCGATTCCTGCAGAAGTTTTACAGGAAGGAGTTGCCTTTCCGACTGGACGTGGACAAAAATTTTTGCCGCACTTTTGCCTGGATGACTGCCTCTGGGATACACCCGGAAATCCGCAGTTGACGGCTGGACATAATACCCCCGCTCTTTAAGATCCTTATAAACAATATATTTCAGCTCAAAGTTCGGCTGCTTCAAAGAAGCCTGTTCGAAAAAGGCCCTGAAATCAAGTAGTGTGCCTTCGAGTTCGATTTCCAGCTTTCCTCTGGACAGAAGGAAAGCAGCTTCTACAAGTGAGAGTTCGAGCCCATTGCCTTTAGGGCGCCCGAAATAACCAGTTTTGTAAAGGTCAGCTACCGCTTCCTTTCCGGCAAGGACACGGTCTCCTTTAAGTTGTGTTTTCAATAGATTCACCTGAAAAGAAAATGAAATGAAAATAAGTTCATGTAACAAGCTAGCTTGCTTTAATCCGGCTTGCTAAATCCGGCCTGCAACAGTCGAATTCACTATAGTTTGCTTGCTTTATAATCGGATTGTTGCAGGCTAATTTGTTACAACGTGATTTATCTTAATCTTGATTCTCATAAAATAATTTGTTATAATCCAGTTCTTTGTAATAAACCTGTTATAATCTGATCTAACCTGTTATAATCTGATTTAATATAATATTGCTTTTTCGACCTGCAAAGGCTCAGACCTTCAAGGTCCGGGCCTGCAATCCGGAATGTTTCTTACGGACTAATTGTCTACAGGCGCATTTTCGTTTGAAGATCTGCATACGTTCTGAAAATATACTCTCATGTTATAGAAGGCCTGCACATGTTTCGGAAGAAGCCTGCACACATTTACGGCGTAAGCCTGGATTCCCGGAACTTCCTTGCAGCCTCTACAAGTGAGCCTGCAAGCTCTCTGTATGCAACCCCATGCAGGTGGGCGTAAGAGCCAAGGGTATTTCCGGAAATCAGCCCGTCCCTGTCGTGCTTTATGCCTGTTCCCCTCGACAGGGTTATTGCAAATTCGGCATTCTCAGGAATTTCCCTTATCTCAGAGTGATGGAATTCGTGCCCCTTGAAGCTGCTGCCTTTTTTCCCGATAAGGCAATCCTTGGTAAGGGTTCCGATATTGTAGCTGACCACTCTTGTCTGCCCCATAATGGTATGTCCCGGAAGCGCTCCAACCATTGAGTACGTGGATTCCGGCATAGAGGCATCGTGATAGGTGCCTTTTCCGGGAATGCCTGTGCTTATCTTTTCCGTAAGGTACATAAGCCCTCCACACTCGGCATAAACAGGCATGCCTGCAGCGGAAGCCCTTTTGATATCCTGCCGCATGGACTCGTTAGCTTCAAGTTCGGCTGCAAAGAGTTCGGGATAACCGCCCCCGATATATAGCCCGTCAACCTCAGGAAGCGCGGCATCTTTAACAGGGCTGAAGTAAACGATTTCTGCGCCTGCAAGCTTCAGAAGATCGAGATTATCGCGATAGTAGAAGTTGAAAGCCTCATCCAGGGCGACACCTATCTTTGGCCTGGATAATCCGGCATCGGGAGAAGAAGAAAAAACGCTATTACAAGGGCTTTTCAGAGGCTCTGCGCTTTTTGCGATTTCGAGAAAGCGGTCCACATCAATTCCTTTATTGATGATTTGTTCAATACCGTGAAGGCGGGATTCAAAGCCTCCGTCTCCAAGCCGTCTGCGGCCTTCGAGAGCTGGCATAAGCCCGAGATGTCGCATGGAAATTTGCATCGAGGGATCTCTTGGGACAATCCCTATAACCTGAACGCCTGTGTAATACTCAATTGCTTCTTTCGCTTTTTCGGCGTGCCGGCGGCTTCCTATGTTATTAAGGATAACTCCTGCAATTTCCACATCAGGGTCGAAGTTCTTATAGCCGTTTACAAGGGCAGCACTCGAACGGGTAATGCTCCGGGCATTGATTACAAGAATTACAGGGCAGTTAAGGATCTTGGCAATCTGGGCTGTGCTTCCAAGATCGCTTAAGCTTTCAAAAC
>CAZSVY010000092.1:0-5976 GCA_964610495.1 uncultured Methanosarcinales archaeon | reverse complement strand
AGGTTCGAAAAGACCTTCTCACTAAATTCTCTGAAGATTTTCGCAATATTTCCACCCCCTGAGATAGATTTTACTAGTGAATTATATTGCTTCATATATATTATTCTTGTTCGTATATTAATGTTTGAATTGAATTGACTTCTCTGGATTTTCATCCCGTGTGGCCATTACATTAATTTTAAATTATCCGTCAACTTATGGGAAAGCTGATGGTCCCAAAAATTCTTGTTACCAATGATGATGGTGTTTACTCCACAGGTTTGAAAGCCGCTTTCGACAGTGTTTCGGATCTCGGGGAAGTTACGATTTCGGCTCCTGCTGTCCAGCAGAGCGGAGTCGGGCGTTCGATTTCTATTTTTGAGCCTCTACGAATCACGAAAACGAATGCAGGAGGCATGCCTGCTTACTCTGTGGGAGGAACTCCCACGGATGCCGTAATTCTCGGAATCTTCACGATCCTCAAGGAAATGCCTGACCTGGTGCTTTCCGGCTTTAACATCGGAGAGAATATAAGCACGGATACTATTACTACCTCAGGGACTATCGGAGGAGCTCTTGAAGCTGCAAGCTATGGCGTGCCTGCAATTGCCGCTTCCATGCAGGTACTTGACGAAGGCCAGAAATTCGATGATCCCAGGGACTACCATAGAGAGCGTTTCGAAGTCGGGATAAAAGTGGTAAACAGGGTCGCTCGAAATGTCCTCAGGCATGGCATGCCGGAAAACGTGGATCTCCTGAACATAAATATTCCCTATCACGCTGAAGAGGATACCCCTGTAGAGATAACTCGCCTTGCGCGAAAAGTTTTTAAAACAGATGTCGAGGAAAGGCGTGACCCGAGGGGCAGGTCCTATTACTGGATTGCAGGTGACCTGATCCGGGAAGAAGAAGAAGGGACCGATGTGCACGCCATCATGCAGAAAGGGCACGTGTCAATAACGCCGATTTCCCTGGACTCAACTGCTAGGATAGAATTTTCGGAAATCGAAAAATACCTCTAAAAACCTCCAGATATCTCTGGATTGAAAAGCTTCCGAGAACTACAAAGCTACCGGAAATTGTAAAGTTACTGGAAATTGCAAAGCTACAGGAAATTGTAAAGTTACTCAGAAGTGTAAAATTATTTTAAGTTTCAAAACTACTGAGAGTTCCAAAAATATAGAGAATTCCAAAATTACTGAGAACCTCAAAATTATTTGAGAGAAAAAGATTCCGGTACCTGAGAAATTCTGATCCTCTTCTTTGTCCTAAAAAGTCCTTTTCTCTTTATTCTTTCACTTCATCTTTTTCAATATGAATGGAAATTTCCTTCCACTCACTATCGATAGTATGCAACGTTTCTACCATTGCTTTAATAACGTTTATTACGATCTTCTGGACAAAGTCATTCATCGGGATTTTTCTCCCGTCTACTGAAAGTTCGATCTTCACTTTTTCCCCTCCTTATTGTCGTATCAACTTGTGCACCCGTTTTTTCTCTTTAAACCTTTTTTCCTTGTTCAGGAACATTGATAGGAATACAGTACGGTTTCCTTCGGCTTACGGCAAGCTTGAGCAACTTTTCGATCTCTTCGGAGCTTTTTGCTTCCCTGACATCCACAAGGTTGTCGTTTACCAGCAGGCAGGGCTTGAATTTTCCGTCGGCCGTAACCCTGAGCCTGCTGCAGTGGGCACAGAACTCTGAGTTGTCCATAGGACGAACGAACTCAACTTCCACCCCATCAATAATATACTTTTTTCGGTGGTGCAGGTGCCGCACCCTGATTTCGCTTGCTCTCTCAGCCAGACTTTTTTCGAGAGCTTTTGAGTCAATCATGTACTTCGAAAGCCTGGGGTCAATGTCCATAAGCTCGATGAGTTGCAGGATAACCTTCCCTTTGTAGGGCCGGATAAAATTCATCATAGAATCGATTTCGTTATCGTTTATACCTTTCAGGAGTACCATATTCAGCTTCACAGGAGTTAGCCCAGCTTCAACCGCACTTTCAATGCCCCTGATAACCTTCTCAAGTGAGCCTGAAGGCGCTCCGGTAATCGCTTCATACTTTTCAGGCACAAGGGAGTCCAGGCTTATATTTACCCTGTCAAGGCCCGCGGCCTTCAGAGCTTTTGCACGCTTTTCAAGCAGGATGCCGTTTGTGGTCGCAGAGATTTCCTTTAATGGAGGAAGGCAGGTAAGGATCTCCTCGAAATCCTTTCGGAAAAGCGGTTCGCCTCCGGAAAATTTCACTTTGTTGATCCCGAATTTTGCAGCTTCCCTGACAATTCCGCAAACTAATTCGGGTTTCATTTCGTTTACTACCGGGCCGCAGGTGCAGCAGTCTGCACCTTCATTATGGCAGTACATGCATGAAAGGTTACACCTCTCAGTTATGGATATCCGAAGCCCTGTCACCCTTCGCCCGTAAGGATCCTCAAGAATTCTTTTTGGGCCTTTTTCTGCAACTTCAGGAGCTTTTCCTGGATTTCTCTGCTTCATGGCTGACTAAAATCCCCTGTTAAATATTTGGCTCGCAATTCTTTATTAACTGACACTCTTAATTGACATTCCGGGGTTGGCCCTTTTGAGTCATTTGCGGGACAAATATTTCATGTCGGAAAAGATCTGTCCGCACTAACCCTGATTTCAAATGAATTGGCACTTCTTAGAAAAGGCCCGAAATTTGTTACTGGTTTGAACGAATAAGTTACCGATATGGAGTGAACGTTTATAATAATATGAATCGAACGTTTACAGTGATATGAATTGAACGTATACTGATAGTAGTTAGATGCTTATAGTGATGCGAATTGAATGAATTGAATGTATACGATATGAGTATATGATTACTGAAATCCGGAACTAATTATATAATCAAAATTTATTATATAATCAAATAGTGTAACGAAATAAAGATTTCCTTCGCTTATGAAGCAGAAGCCTCTTTTTTCGATACTTTCCTGAAATTCGAGCTGTCCTTACCTCAGAGTAGGTATAACCTTTTACTTAAGGCTAATGTGCACGGATGCAGATGCCAGGGCTTCCGGATTTTTCAAAAAAGCAATCATTCGGCATAAAGATGGTCCTTCGGCATATAAATTCGTAAATAAAAATATAATGCCTTTAAATTCTCTCTTTAAAAAATTAGGAAACTGATGTTAAAAATGATCAACTTTAATATTTTGCCGGAGAGTATAAATAACTCTCCGGCACCTCGACTATACTTTTTGGCCATTAATTCTGCTACTCAAACTGGCCTGGTAATACTTATTCCGAGTTTGTAAGGCTTTCAGAATTCACCTTTTCAGAGCTTGTTTTCTCAGGTTCTGTCTGTTCAGGGTTTGTTTGTTGAGATTCTATCTGTTCAGGACTTGTCTTCTCAGAGTTTGTCTGTTTAAGTTCTGTCTGTTGAGATTCTGTCTGTTCAAGGTTTCCCTGGCCTTTTTTTGCCTTTTCAGAGTTTGTCTGTTGCGACTCAGTCTGTTCAGCATTTATCTGCTCTGTTTTTGTTTGATCTGTGCTTACCTGTTCGGTTTTTGTTTGATCAGTGTTTACCTGTTCTGATTTTGTCTGTTCGGAATTTGTCTTTTGAACGTTTGCCTTTTCAGAGTTAGTCTGTTCAGGCTCTACCTTTCCAGAGTTTACCTTTTCAAGTTTTGTAACATTTACAGGCTTTGCCCGTTCTGGATTTACCTGTACAGGGTTTACCTGCTCTGATGTTATCTGTTGAGGGTTTGTTTGCTGAGGTTCTGTCTGTTCAGGGCTTACCTGTTCAAAGTCTATCTGCTCAGAGTTCACCTGCTCCTGGCTTACCTGTTCAGGATTTATCTGCTCCTGATATATCTGTTTCTGATCTATCTGTTCAGGCTTTGTTTGTTCAGCATTTTCCTGTTCCGAGTCTGGCTGGTCACATTCTTCGGCGTAGTCATCATAACAGTCACCGTCACAATCCGTTAAGCCGCAGTCTCCGGTACAGTCTGCCCCTTCACAGTTCTCAGTAGAGCTTTCCGGTGTGCAGTCTTCAAAATTCCCAGAGGCTGTCTGTTCAGAACTATCCTGTACGCAGCCTGAAGATGAATAACAATTTACTTCCTCAGAGCCTGCTTTCTCGCAGTCACCGTCACAGTTTATTAAGCCGCAATCTCCAGTACAGCCTGTCTCTTCGAAGTTTCCAGTAGAGCTTTCCTGGATAGAATCTTCAAAATTCTCAGGTGTTGTCTGTTCAGAACTATCCTGTGCACAGCCTGTAGGTAAGTCGCAGCCTGTTTCTTCAGAACCTGCCTGTTCGCAGTCCGCAGGAATACCGCAACCTGCATTGTCGAATCCTTCAGCACAACTGTCATAACACTCGCT
This sequence comes from uncultured Methanosarcinales archaeon, assembly GCA_964610495.1. Lineage (GTDB taxonomy): Archaea > Halobacteriota > Methanosarcinia > Methanosarcinales > Methanosarcinaceae > Methanosarcina. Next base: position 1,643 of record CAZSVY010000092.1, on the reverse strand, counting down.
GTTACAACCTGTTAGTTCACAGTCTTCGGTACAGCCGGTCTGTTCACAGCCTGCAGTACAGGTTTCCTGATCAAAACCTCCAGTACATCCTGTCTGTCCAATGTATTCCGTGCAACCTGTCTGGTTACAATCTGCAGTACAATTTGTTTTTGCGTAGTCTCCAGTGCATCCTGTCCCGCTATAGTTTCCTGTACAGTTTGTCTGCGCACAGTTTGTAACAAAATTTGTCTGATTGCACGCTTCTGTATAGTTTGTCCCCTCACAGTTTATAGTACAGTCTGCCTGGCCGCAGTCTGTAATACTTTCATCTGCCTGCTCAGAACCTCCCTGTCCATAACCTGCAAATGAGTCCGAGCCCGCAAAGGAATTACAGCTTGATTGACCATAGCCTGAAGATAAGTCACACTCTGCAAAATCAGAATCTGCATATGAGTCACAACTTGCCTGTTCAGTCGCTTGCTCAGGACTTATAAGATTCTCTGAATCCACCTGTTCGGAACCTGTTTCTACAGAATTGACAAGAGCATCACAGGCAATTGCTCCTGCCGTAATTAAAGTTGATAGCATAAGTACAATAGAAACAAACGCCAGAATTTTTATAATTGACTTTCCACTTAAGTTCATTTTGTTCCTCCGAGTTTTTTTGATCTTACTCTTTTAGTTCGAGAAGATCAGGAACCAAAAAATATTAATTAAAAATTAATTAATGTATAATAAATGTTAGTATTTATTAATCCTGTGCCAATTGAGTTTAATCCTTAGAAATATGATTTATTCATATTATTTCTATAATTTTTCACAAATAATTTCCTTCTATAATTTCCTTCTCGTTTTTATTGAAGCCAGTGGTTGCGGTAGTAGAGGTGTCATGGGATTTTTGGGAGAATTTACTTTACCGAAATTAAAAGTTCAATATATTTGAAAGAATTTTTGTTCTCTTGTTAATTGCAACCTTTATCTTAAATCGGTAGGAAGCTCCTGTAGGAATCCTTTGCCATGCGAAACTCATAAAAAGTTACTTCCGGGTATTGTTTCTACCGCGGGCACCCTCGTAGAAAATCCGATTAAACAAAAATTAGAAGTCTCTGGATACAAACTACTGGGGGGTAAAATGAGAATTCTTCTAGATCCAGTTCTTGTCTTCTTCTTTTTTCTGGAGACAAAAATAGGAATCAATTTCCAATATAATTTTATAAAAATCTGGGCAAAAAGAGAATTTAAAGATCTGTAAAGCCTGAAAAAGAGATTTGAAAGCTAGTTGAATCTAGCGTTACATTTTTACATTGTGTGTGGAGAGTTGGGTTATACTCTCCAGCACATATGTTATTTTCCTAGCTTAATTTATTTCATACTACTGTGGCTTCTTCAGAGGTTTCCTCTTCACAGCCTTCTGCTGGAACTTCTTCTTCACCTTCACATTCGTTTTCTGGAGCGCTTACTTCTTCTTTATCTTCACATTCGTCTGCAGGAGTGCTTACAACATCATCACATTCACTTGGGACTTCTTCAACATCACATTCTTCAGCTGGAGTTTCTACAACATCACATTCACTTGGGACTTCCTCAACATCACATTCTTCAGCTGGAGTTTCTACAACATCACATTCACTTGGGACTTCCTCAACATCACATTCTTCAGCTGG
>CAZSVY010000091.1:0-6490 GCA_964610495.1 uncultured Methanosarcinales archaeon | reverse complement strand
TCCTGACAATGAGTCAGATGCGGGAACAGACGATGAAACAGATAATGAATCCGATACAGGAACAGATAATGAGACAGATAACGAAACACAGGTTCCTGACAATTGTTCTTCTGAATTAACGCCTCTGGACAGGACACAGGCTCTCAAGGAATACGTCGCATGTACGTACAAATGCCACGTGAAAACAAAAACCGGCCTGGCTACTCTTCTGGATACCTCGATGTGCCACTATGAAAACTGCGACAACAAAAAAGCCGTTTCCATGCTTAAGTCCTTTATTCATCTTGCAGAGAAAATGAAGGTATGCAAGCAGATTTCGGCTGATGAAGCGGATTATATGGTAAAGGAAGCAAGGAGAATCATTGACCAGATCGAGGCGAATTAAGGGCGAAAGTTAAATTTTAGCCATAAGGAGGTGATAAAGAAAACCAGTGACTCTCCATAATATTCATTGTTTTTCTTTTTTGATTTTTCGTTGTTTTCTTTTTTGATTTAATCCGGTATATTTACGGCGCTTATGTGACTGGTTACAATTAAAATTATTGTCTTGTACTAAGGTTATTGAGCAGGAATTTTAAGGTTAATAACTATAGTTTTATCCATAAGCTACCTGTTCCTGGACAAGTTTCTCTAAAATTTAGAGGATTATGTTCAGAATTGTGATTAGTATTTCTTGAAGTCTGGAGAGTTTAACTGAAAGTAAAATATAAACTGGAAGCATTAGAAAAAAACAGGATCAAAAAGCAAAATTAAAAGCAAACTAAAAACATAACCGGAAAAGATAATAGAGGATTCAATATGGCTGGCTGGACAGGAAAAACAGTATATGTAGACCTTAGCTCCGAATCGATAAATACCGTCAGGACTGATGAAAGCTTAATAAAAAAATACCTTGGCGGCAGGGGACTTGGGGTAAAAATGCTTTCCGAGCTTGCAGATCCTGATATTGACCCTCTTGATCCGGAAAATCCCCTGATTTTTACTTCCGGGCCTCTTTCAGGCCTTGCTCCGATGGCTTCAGGAGCAGTTCTCACATCGAAGTCACCTCTAACAGGCACAATATTTAGCTGGAACATGGGTGGGGGCTTCGGGAGAGAACTCAAGAAAGCCGGGATTGACGCCCTGATCATTACCGGAAAGGCAGAAAGACCTTCATATGTAGAGGTTGGGGAAGGAAACGTTGAAGTCGTGCCCGCAGAGCAGCTCTGGGGAAAAAATGTCAGGGCCTGTACTGAAGCCCTTGGGAAAAAAGGCAGCGTAGCCTGCATTGGCAGGGCAGGAGAAAAACAGGTACTTATATCTTCCTTCATTGTTGATTCCATCCACAGCGGAAGAGGGGGGCTAGGTGCGGTTGCCGGCTCAAAAATGCTCAAAGCCGTGACTGTGAAAGGGGAAAAGGAACTCTTACCTTCCGATCCCGAGCGATTCCGGGAGCTTGAGACAAAAATATCGAAGCTTTTTGATGCAAGCCCTGTACTTTCGAAAGGACTTGCAAACTATGGTACATCTGCGCTTGTAAAATTGCTGGATTACATGAATCTTATCCCCACCAGGAACTTTTCCGGAAGGGGAACTTCTTTTGCAGATGCGCTTTCAGGAGAGCGTATCAAATCCGCTTTCGAGCTTGAAAAAGAGAGCTGCCCTGGCTGTCCCCTGGGCTGCAAGAAAAGGGTTAAAGAAACAGGGCAGATTGTGCCTGATTATGACTCCCTATGGGCTTTCGGGTTTAACCTGGAGAATTCTGACCTGACGTCGGTGTTCAAAGCTGACAGCATATGCAAAGATTACGGGCTTGATCCAATCTCGGCAGGTTCCGTACTTGGTGCGTGCGCAGAACTCAAACCAGGAATAATCGAAGTTAACAGACTGGAACCTCTGCTTATGGATATTGCAGAAAGCTCAGAAGTTGGGAAAAGAGGAAAACCCGGAAACGGAGCCAGAAAATATCTTTCAGGCCTTGGTAGAGAAAATTTGAGCATGGATGTAAAGGGACTCGAACTCGGAGGTTTTGATCCGCGAGGGATCAGGGGGCAGGCCCTGGCTTATGCCACTTCCAGCCACGGCGGAGACTACCTGACTGCTTTCATGGTCGGGCCCGAGGTGCTTGGAAAACCTTTGAGTCTTGACCGCCTGAGCCTTAAAGGGAAAGCAGGTATCCTCCAGGTATTTGAAAACCTGACTGCCTTACTGGACTCTTTTGTGCTCTGTCCTTTCTCGGGTTTTGCCCTTAATGAAGAACTCGGTTCAGCTCTCCTGCTTTCGGCAGCAGGTATAGAGATATCGCCTGCAGAGCTTCTGAAAATCGGAGAAAGAATCTATAATCTTGAGAGAATTTATAATCTTAAAGCAGGATTTACCCGAAAAGATGATACCCTCCCGGAAAGGCTGTTTGAAAAGGAGGAAGAAAATGAAGGATATGGGCTTCCCAGGCAAGAATTTGAAGCAGCACTTCAGGAATATTACCATTACCGTGGCTGGGATGAGGAGGGGGTACCCAGGCCGGAGAAGTTGAAGGAGCTTGGGCTCAACTTTTAAAGAGAAAGCCGGAAGGTCAGTGAAGGCGGCGAAAAAGTGAAGAATCAAATCCGAAAACGCCTCTCAAGGGAAGAAAGAAGTTTTCAGGGATGTTTACTGTGCCTCAAGCTTTATGGAAATAGAAATCTTGTAGAGTAAAGAATTTTCTCTCTGAAAACCAGCATTTTTTAATCCAATATTAATTTTAAGCCACGGATTTTTGCGGATGTTTCGGGAGTTTTCCCAGGAAGCTGGTCCAAAGACGCAAAATCTCGCATAAACGTTATATAGTCAAGGATAATTAATCGTATTAGTTCTCGACCTGTGGATGGATTCTGCAGGCACCCCAAGCTCGGAATATTTTCCAGTTTTTCCATGCAGGACATTAAGCAATATGGACAGAATAAGAGACAGGCTTAAAGATCAGGAAAGCCTTCTTATACTACTTTACCGGAGCCGCAGAAATTTTTCCGGCAAATCCTGAATGGCGTTTACAGCTTATTATAAACATCCTAAAAACGTAAGGGAGAATCGTTATGAAACAGCAGGTAGAAGTAAAAGAACTTAAAGAAGGGAAATACGTAATTATTGATGACGAAGCATGCGTCATAAAGAGCATTACCAAATCCAAGCCGGGAAAACACGGAGCTGCAAAGGCGAGAGTAGAGGCTATCGGACTCTTTGACGGCCAGAAGCGCTCCTTTATAGGCTCAGTTGCAACCAAAGTATATGTCCCGATTGTGGAAAGAAAGTCTGCGCAGGTAATTTCGATCACCGGCGATATTGCCCAGCTCATGGACATGGGAGACTTCTCAACCTTTGAGATCGTAATTCCTGAGGAATACAAGGATAAGGTCAAAGAGGGCGAAGAAATTTCTTACATTACGGCCCTTGGCAAGGTAAAGCTCGATATACGGACATAAACTTCCTAAACTAAAGCGAAACTCAGGTAAGAGCCTGAGCCATTCTTTTTTTAATAATATAATTATATAGGTTACATTATGTTTTTACCCAATTCCTTTATAGATGCTCTTGCGGACTATGAATCTGCACATTATGTTATCTTCGGTGTGCCTTTTGACAATACCTCTTCTTACAGGGCAGGCAGCCGCTGGGCTCCGGACGCCATGCGACAGGTCTCTGCGAATTTTGAGAGTTACAATCCGACTTTCGATATAGATCTTGTGGACCTTCCGATCTATGATGCCGGAAACCTGGAAACTTCAGCCTCGGTTGACGAAACCCTGCAAAGCCTTTACGAAGCTACAAAAGACCTCCTGAAAGATGGAAAGCTTCCCATTATGCTTGGAGGAGAGCATTCCCTGACCTTCGCTATGGCAAAGGCATGTGCCGAACTCGCAGGAGAGGATTTCGGAGTCCTTATTCTGGATGCTCATTTTGACCTCAGGGAAGAGTACAGGGGTTTTAAACAGAACCATGCCTGCGTGTCCCGAAATATTCTCAATCAGGTTACAGAGAATCTGGTTTCCATAGGCATAAGGAGCGGCCCGGAAGAAGAATGGGTTTTTGCCAGGGAAAATAACCTGAAATATTATACAGCCGATGACGTAGAATCCACAGGTATGGTAGAGGTCCTTAAAGAAGCCCTCGAGTGGCTTGACTGCAGCCAGCTATACCTTTCTCTTGATATGGACGCCATAGACCCGGCTTTTGCCCCTGGCCTGGGCACGCCTGAACCTTTCGGCCTGAGTGCGCGGGACGTAAGGACTGCAATAAGGACGCTTGCTCCTTTCTCAATGGCTTTTGACATTGTAGAAATTGCCCCTGAATATGACTCCGGGCAAACGGCCATGCTCGGGGCAAAACTGATGAGGGAGTTTATCGCTTCCCATGCAAAAAGCTGCAGGAAAGCATAAGCTAAGGAAACCGAAGAATGACCCGTAAATTACAAAACTCTCAACGGAGAGAAGAAGTCTAAAAGCCTTTTGAGACTCAAAAACTGGTGGAAAAGGAGGAACTTCTTACTTCCAGACTTTTCCATTGTATCCAGTAAACCCTTTCTTCAGTAAACTTTTTTATGGATATTGTACACGCCATAAAGCTATGACCTTGTCAATTGCTATGTACGTGTACTTTCCATTCTGTTCAAGAGTGAGCACATTGTCTGCACAGCTTTCTATCCTTCCGCTAAAGACGTCAGGACCCCCACAGTAGACGTCTACAACCTCACCTCGAAGGTGTTCCACTATAAAAGATTGCATTTTCTTCACACCTCAGATATTCTCCCATATTGAACTCTGACCCTGCTGGTTTGAATTAGCTTCATTTTCCGGGAAATAAAAGCCCAATCCAGCCGTTCAGAACTTTATCCTGTTTTACCCAGGCCTGGGAAACAAGTAAGCTTTCACCTGTTCCGTTTATCCCATATACTATAACGAATTTGAAATATAAAATTTTGAGCTTATTGACCCCATAGGGCTATTATTTTATCAATGGCTATATGGGTAAGTTTTCCTTCGTTATTGAGCGTCAGGACATTATCGGCACAGGCTACTACATTTCCCCTGAAAACATCAGGCCCACCGCAGTAAATATCTACATTCTTGTTAAGGTAGTGTTCTACTATAAAGGATTGCATCATAGATTTCTCCTCCTGCTTATTTTCATTACAACTTGCCTATTTACCTGTTAGTTTGTTTGATGACATAAACCTGCGGCCTTTATATTCGCAGGCACCCGTTAATTGTAACTATCCCGTCATTCCATATAAATATATTTAGAAACTAAAATTGATTTTCGGAGTGCGACGCCGTTAATCCCTGGAAGAAAAATTAGCTTACTAGCCCCGGAACCGTATGGTTATCAGGTCTCGTTTTCCCGGAAATAAAAAACAATTATATAACTTCTTTTCTCCGGGTTTATTTGCTTCAGGGAACCGGGAAAGCTAAGTTTATCTGGAGAAATCTTATGAATCCGGTTTTTAATAAAAAAGGATTGAATTCGGAGCTTTCCGGTAAATCCTGAGGAAAAAGCCTCTCAGAGTTAAGCGGGCAACCCTTTCTCTCAGAATTAAGCAAATCAGCCTTTTCTTCCAGAGTTCTCGGCTTTGCAACCTTCATAGATGAAAATATCTTCAATACGGGCGCCAAAAAGCCTGGCAAGTTTGAACGCAAGTTCAAGAGAGGGATCATATTTGCCCTTCTCAATCGCATGTATGGTTTGCCTTGTCACTCCCACTTTTTCAGCCAGGCTTTCCTGAGTAAGGTCGTGCATTGCCCTGTAAACTTTAATATTATTTTTCATCGCAGGCTCCTTATTTTCCTAAAGCAGATGTGCTGTCGGATGTATGACAGCTGACAGATTACTTCCGTAACATGGAATTTCATAAATCTGACCGCTAGATCAGCCTCCGGATTTCATGTTAAAATACCCATAAAAAACTGAGTAAAGTACAAGAACTGCGCAACCTGCATATGCCATGAAAAAACCAAGGTCAGTATAGCCGGGATAGATTTCTCTCATGGCTATCAGGGTTGCTCCTCCAAGGGTAAAGGCGAGGACTATAAACTGGAGAGTAACCCGGGAAGCTTTCTGGCTTACCTGGCGGACCCTCTCGTCTTCAACAATACCCTCAACCCTGCGCCTGGAAAGGTACATAACAGCCATTCCTGCAAAGACAGCACCTGCGGCAAGTGCCGGATTTCCGATGGAAACCGAAAAACTTACGACAGCCCCCAGGACCGTTACAGTCAGCAAGGAAATTAATCTGAATTTCTTCCACTTCATCTGCAGAACCCTCTTGAGTATGGTGTTTAGTGTAAACAAATTATTTAGCACCCAATGTGTAAACATGCGTACAAATTGTCTTATTTTATGTACAATAAGTAATGTAAACTTTACATATCATAAGTATACAATTACATTATTTAAATCTATTGAAAAATGATTTAGAGTCGAAGGATACGGGCTGACGCAGGAGAGAAAAGGAGAAACCGAACTTAAAGACTGGTGAATG
>CAZSVY010000090.1:0-8131 GCA_964610495.1 uncultured Methanosarcinales archaeon | reverse complement strand
TGAATATGTAAAAGTTTATATAAATTATACAGTTTATACCTTAAAAGTTAAACATTGCAAAACATAAAGGTGCCTGGTACTATTAACAGCAGAAACCCTAACTCTCAGTCGGTCCTTGAAAACCCGTTTGTGAAAACCCTTTCTATTGCGGTTTTCATGGGCATATTCCTGGTTGATATGGGGCTCGGGCTTTTTGAAATTTTTTCATCAAAAGAAAGTCCATTGCCCTCCGCAGTCGTACTTTTGATCTTTGCGGTGATGTTTATTGCAGGCATGGTTTTTTACGAAAGACATGGGCTGGATACTCTCAGTTCCCTTGTAGGAGGAGCTCTTGCAGGTTTCGGTTTTTCCTTCGTGTTTGTGTCGCTGGTAGGCGGTGTGCAATTTGCACTGGGAGGAGGAATCTCAGCCATCGGGTGGGACCAGGTGATTTCGGCAGTCGCGGCTTCCATGATTGCAAGCGTCGTAATGCTTAAAGCACTCTCTTATAAACTTCAAAAACACTTTTACTGATTTTTCTTTTTCTCTTCATTCCGGAGTAATATATCTTTTCGAGTGTCCGAAAACTATTTATAGAATTACAAACAATCACAGATCAGGACGAGCGAAACCGTTATAATTACTTAATGGGGATCGACTAATGAGAATATTCAATAAAGAAGGAAATAAGGATTCTAAAGAAGAGACCCAGGCTGGGGCTGAAAATCCTGAAGCCCGGAATTCTGGTTCTTCGGCGGAAGAGGCTAATGAAGCACGGGATAATCCCGAAGAGGCTTCTGCCAGTTCGGAGGCTGAAAAGAGCCCTGAAGCCATGTGCCAGGAGGAAAATCAGATTCTCAAGGACCAGCTTTTCCGGCTTGCAGCAGATTTTGACAATTTCAGAAAACGGACCGCCCGCCAGATGGAGGAAAACCGGAAAGCCGTGCTTGAGCAGGTACTTCTTGATTTCCTTGAAGTAACGGACAATTTCGATCGCGCCCTTAAGTCTGCAGAGACTGCGGAGGATATGAGCTCGATCGTCAGCGGAATAGAACAGCTTTCAAGGCAGTTTTTTTCAATCCTCGAAAAGTACGGGCTTGAGAAGATCAAGAGTGAAAAAGCCAGTGAATTTGACCCTCACAGGCACGAGGCAGTTCAGCATATCGAGACTTCTGAAGTCCCGGACAACACTATAGTAGAGGTTTACAAAGCCGGATATGCTCTTGACTCGAAAGTTATCAGGCCTGCTATGGTCTCAGTGGCCAGAAACCCTGATGAAGCAGAGGAATAAAGAGATATATTAAAGAGATATATTCGGAAAGATTTAGTAAGTTCTCATATAAGCAATGCTTTATTGAAAAAAGTGATTTTATTGAGTCTTCTTATTAAGTCTTTATTTAATAAAAAATCTAAGTTTACTACACTTAAATTAACACAAAATCACTATATTATTAAGTGAAAATAATAAGTAAGAAATTTACTCATGTGTAATTTCACTCCTGGATCAGGTATAACCTGACTCCTGGATTTAACTAAATACTTTACCAGATAACTTAATAAATAATTTAATTCAATGAGTTGTCTAAAAATTTTTGTCTAAAACTTTAATTGAAGAAATTAACCAGATAATCTAGTGAGGATAAAACATGGCAAAAATACTGGGTATTGACCTTGGTACTACGAACTCATGCATGGCAGTAATGGAAGGCGGGGAAGCTGTCGTGATCCCGAATGCTGAAGGCGCCAGGACAACCCCGTCAGTGGTCGGATTTTCCAAAAAAGGAGAGAAACTTGTAGGCCAGGTCGCAAAGCGACAGGCCGTTTCGAACCCTGAAAATACTGTTTATTCCATTAAAAGGCATATGGGAGACGCCAATTACAGGGTCACCCTGCAGGGAAAGCAATACGCACCGCAGGAAATTTCCGCAATGATTCTCCAGAAGCTCAAAACCGATGCGGAAGCTTATCTTGGAGAAACAATTAAACAGGCTGTTATCACGGTTCCTGCATACTTCAATGATGCCCAGAGACAGGCTACAAAGGACGCAGGAGCAATTGCAGGCCTTGATGTCCTGAGGATTATCAATGAGCCGACTGCCGCATCCCTGGCTTACGGGCTCGACAAGGGGGATATTGAGCAAACTATTCTTGTCTACGACCTGGGAGGCGGAACCTTTGACGTATCCATTCTCGAACTCGGAGGCGGAGTCTTTGAGGTAAAATCCACAAGTGGCGATACTCGCCTCGGAGGAGACGACTTCGACCAGCGCATTGTTAACTACTTACTGGCTGAGTTCAGGAAAATTGAGGGAATCGATCTCTCGAAAGACAGGGCCATACTCCAGCGCTTAACCGATGCCGCTGAGAAAGCCAAGATCGAGCTATCCGGAGTTGCAAGTACTAATATCAATCTTCCCTTCCTTACAGTCGGCCCGGATGGGGAACCCAAGCATCTTGATATTGACCTGACCAGAGCCCAGTTCCAGAAGATGACCGAGGATCTCCTTGAAAAGACCCTCGTATCCATGCGCCAGGCTCTCAGCGATGCAAAGCTCACGCCAAATGATCTCGACAAAGTAATTCTGGTCGGAGGCGCCACAAGGATGCCTGCGGTAGTCGAGCTTGTGGAGAATTTCACGGGCAAAAAACCCTACAAGAACATCAACCCTGATGAGGCCGTCGCAATCGGGGCAGCCATCCAGGCCGGTGTGCTCGGGGGCGAAGTCAAAGATGTCCTGCTGCTTGATGTCACTCCTCTGACTCTCGGAATCGAAACGCTCGGAGGCATAGCAACCCCACTTATCCAGAGAAACACGACAATTCCAACCAAAAAGAGTCAGGTCTTCTCAACGGCAGCTGATAGCCAGCCCTCGGTAGAGATCCATGTCCTTCAGGGAGAAAGGGGAATTGCTTCCGAAAACAAGACCCTTGGCCGGTTTATCCTGGATGGAATTCCCCCGGCTCCGAGAGGTATCCCGCAGATTGAAGTTACCTTTGATATCGACGCAAACGGTATCCTGCACGTGGGTGCAAAAGATCTAGGAACCGGCAAGAAACAGTCCATATCCATCCAGAAACCGGGTGGACTCACGGATGCTGAAATCGAGCGCATGGTCAAAGATGCGGAATTGCATGCCGAAGAAGATAGAAAGCGCAAGGAAGAAGTCGAGAACAGGAACAATGCCGAAGCCCTGATCAATGCTACGGAAAAGACTTTGAAAGAAGCCGGAGATGTGGCCACAGAGGATCAGAAATCAAAGGTAAACGCCGCAATCGAAGACCTTAAGAAAGCTCTTGAAGGTAAGGACAGCGAAGAGGTTAAGGCAAAAACCGAAGCACTTCAGGAAGCCGTATACCCGATCTCCACTGCGATGTACCAGAAAGCCCAGCAGGCTCAGCAGGCTCAGCAGGCTGCAGGCGGAGCAGGAAGCGCTGATGCAAAAGGTCCTGATGAGACGGTCGTTGACGCCGACTATGAGGTAGTTGACGACGAAAAGCGTAAATAAGGAAAAACCAAGTAATAAGACAGGCCTGGAGATTCTCAGGCCTTACCGGAAACCTGCTTGCAGGCTCCGGAGCTTTATCTTTTTTAAAACAACAGGGAATCCTGATGGCCACAACACGTGATTATTACGAAATTCTTGGATTATCCAAAGACGCCTCACCTGAGGATATAAAGAAAACGTATCGAAAACTTGCGCTAAAGTACCATCCTGACAGGAATAAGGAAACCGGGGCTGAGGATAAGTTCAAGGAGATTTCCGAGGCTTATGCCGTTCTCTCGGATCCTGAGAAACGGTCTCAGTACGACCGCTTCGGACATGCCGGAATAAACGGGCAATATAGCGCAGAAGATATCTTCCGGGGTGCGGACTTCGGCGGCTTCGGAGATATCTTCGAAATGTTTTTCGGCGGCGGAGGAGGAGGCAGACGGGGTCCTATGGGACCGAGGAGAGGATCCGATCTTCAGTATGACCTTTATATTACCTTCGAGGAAGCAGCCTTTGGAGTCCGTAAAGATCTCGACATCCCGAGGACGGAAAGATGTTCAAACTGTTCCGGAACCGGAGCCAAACCCGGAACAAGCCCAAAACGCTGTCCTACATGCGGCGGTACAGGGCAAATCCGTACCACGCGCTCCGGACTGGGTATGCAGTTTGTAAGCACTACCGCCTGCACTACCTGTCACGGTAGGGGACAGGTTATTGAGTCTCCCTGCCCGGTTTGCAGCGGCACAGGCAGAGTTCGAAACACGAGAAAGATAACAGTAAATGTGCCTGCTGGAGCCGATTCTGGCATGAGCCTGAGGCTCAGCGGAGAGGGAGATTCGGGAGAACCCGGGGCCCCGTCCGGAGATCTCTATGTCGTGCTCCATGTAATGGAACACAAGTACTTTAAGCGGGTCGATTATGATGTAATTTCCGAGCTTCCGATCTCCTTTTCCCAGGCTGCACTCGGGACGGATGTGATGGTCGATACCCTCCACGGAAAGGTCAAGATGAATATTCCTTCAGGAACTCAGACCCATTCGGTATTCAGGCTTAAAGATAAAGGAATTCAGCACCTGCACGGGAGTAGAAAAGGTGACCAGCTCGTCAGGGTTGTAATCAGGACTCCAACAAAACTCACTCACGAACAAAAAGAGCTTCTTCGTCAGTTCGAAGTCCTGAGCAGCGGCAAAAACCCGGAAGGAGATGAAAAGGGAAGGGACGAGAAATCCACAGAAAAATCCAGGAAAAACAAAGGATTTTTTGAAAAAGTAAAGGACGCCTTTGAGGGTTAAAGCAGCTTTTAAAAGCAGCTTTTAACTGCATTTTAATTTTTTTATCTTAATTTTTTAAAAGATATTATTCTCTTTAATGCTCAGACTTTTCTCTTTAATGCTAAATTCATCTCCTTATTATATTTTTCCCTGACTCTTCTTTCTTTTCATTTCCAGGTTATCCCCCGGTTATCCTTTTATCCCTTATTAAATATCCTTTTTGTCCATTATAGCGTTAACTTCTTCCCCTTCAGTCCTTTTTGAGGCCTTATCTTTTCCCTTTCCTGCCTTTTTCTTTTCTTTACTCTATTTCATTTTCATAGGTCTCGTTCACGTTTGTATTTTGTTGATTGCTGCAAAAATCTGAAAACATTTATATAACTGCTCAATTCTAGAGCTTTAATCTGCAGTTACTTTGCAAAAAGCATGGGTCTTATAAATTCTGTTTGCAAAACGTTTAATTTCCAGAGATGGTCAACACGCTGATTAATTTCATTCCAAAAAACTTATCGGACCGCCTTTTACAGTTTTATCCTATCTGTGATCTCCGAACCTCTTATATTTCTTTATCCAACGTTTTCTATCTTGATTTGTCCCATGCCTGTTGCTTCTGGTCTGCCAGGTTTCGCAATATCAGCTTAGTTAAAAACAGTTTTTCTGAAGGTGTGTTATGAAGGTTATAATTATTGGCGCAGGGGAAGTAGGTCATCACATTGCAAAGGCTCTTTCCCCTAAAAACGATGTAGTAATTATTGAAAAAAATGGAGAAGCAGCAAGAAGGGCAGACGGACTTGATGTCCTCGTTATCGAAGGGAATGGGGCAAATGCGGAGATCCTCTCAAAAATTCTTGAGGGCACGGATTTGCTTGTGGCTGTGACCGGTATCGATGAAGTTAACATTGTAGCCTGCATGACCGCCAAGCTAATCGCCCGAAGCAGGCCCGGATGGAAGGAAATTAAAACTATTGCAAGGGTCAGCAACCCGGATTATATAGATTCGCCTGTAACCTCAAGGGCTCAGGTTGGAGTTGATCTTATGATCTGTCCGGAACTTGCACTTGCCTCCGAAGTTGCTGAGATCCTGTCAAGCCCGTCCGCAATAGATGCCGAGATGTTTGCCGAGGGAAAAGTCCGAATGACCGAGTATGCAATAAGTCCCGAAAGCAAGCTTGTAGGAAAGCAGATGCAGGATCTCAAGCTTGCTGAGTGCTGCATTGTCAGTGCGGTCTTTCGGGAGCACGAAATAATTATTCCTCATGGAGACGATGTAATCAAGGCAAACGATCATATGGTAGTTGTGGGTAAACCTGAGGCTATGGAAAGCCTGGGCAGTGTTTTCGGGAGCCGGGTGCCTCACAGGAATAAAGTTCTTATTATAGGCTGCGGGATTGTAGGTTTCTATCTGGCCAAACTGATAGATAAGGAAGAGAATGCTGAGCTGAAAATTATTGAGTACAGAAAAAACCGCTGCATAGAAGTGGCCGAGACGCTGGAAAATGCCCTCATCTTAAACGGGGACGGCACTGATCTCAATCTGCTCAGGGAAGAAAACATCGAGAATATGGATGTTGTTATTGCAGTCACGAACAGTGATGAGAAAAATCTCCTGTGTGCCCTTCTTGGAAAACAACTGGGGGCAAAGAAAGTGATTGCAAGGGCTGACCGCTCGGATTACCTCCCCCTCTTTGAAATGGTCGGCATAGATATGGCAGTCAGTCCCAGGGAAGCGACTGTTAACGAGGTCCTGAAACTTACAATGGGCAGGGGAATACAAACCCTGACAACCATTGAAGGCGAAAGAGCAGAAATCATAGAATATACGGCTTCCGAGAACTCAAAAATTGTCGGGAAACCTTTAAACCAGGTGAAGTTCCCAAGAGGAGCTCTCATCAATATGGTGGTACGGGGAAAAGACACCATAGTCCCGAGAGGGGATTTTATTATTGAGGACCAGGATAGGGTGGTCATCTTTTCTATGGCTTCTGCACTGTCAGAAATAGAAAAGTTTTTCAGATAAGCTTTAAAAGACAGGTGATCTCTTATGGATAACAAAGCGGTTTTTAACGCTTTAGGGAAAATTCTATTCCTTCTGGCGTTTACAATGCTTGTTCCTCTTTTAGTAGCCTTTTACTACCGGGAACCCCTGGTACCTTTTGTTTTCTCTTTTTTCATAACCCTGATTACGAGCTTGTTTCTCATGCGGTTTAAAGGCCGCGAGGATTGGCAGCAAAAAGAAGCGCTTGCCATTGTGGCTTTGAGCTGGCTTGCAGCAGCTATTTTCGGGGCTATTCCTTTTCTTTTTGAAGGAGTCTCTTTTATTGATGCCGTTTTTGAAACAATGTCGGGTTTTACTTCAACTGGTTCGTCAATTCTCGTGGATATCGAAAGCTATTCCAGAGGCCTTCTTTTCTGGAGGTCTTTCAATGCCTGGCTTGGGGGCATGGGGATTATCGTACTTTTCATAGCAGTTCTGCCCAAACTCGGAGTTGCGGGCCGGCAGCTTTTCCGGGCCGAAGCTCCCGGACCCACCGAGGATAAGTTGAGGCCGAGAATCAGGGAAACTGCAAAAATTCTGTGGAAGATCTATATCCTGATCTCTGCTGTTGAGGTTCTGGCTCTGGTGCTGGCAGGAATGTCCCTTTACGATGCCCTTACCCATACATTTGCCTGTATGGCTTGCGCGGGATTTTCTCCTTACAACGCAGGAATAGAGGCTTTTAACAGTCCTTTGATAGAGTTTATTCTAACATTTTTCATGTTTCTCGCAGGGGCGAACTTTGCCCTCTATTACAGGATTATCCATAACAGAAATAAGAATATTCTTTTCCGGGATGAGGAATTCAGGGCTTATACTTATTTTCTTCTGGGTTTTACAGGCTTGCTTACGCTGGTTCTATTCAAGGATATGGGATTTTCTCCATTCAATTCGTTCCGGTATGCTATTTTCCATATAACCTCGATCATGACAGCTACCGGCTTTGCTTCAACTGATTTTAACCTCTGGGAAGATTCTGCAAAGATTCTGGTTTTTGCGGTAATGTTTATCGGGGGTTGTGCAGGTTCGACGGGTGGCGGTATGAAGGTCGTCCGTTTTCTATTGATGTTAAAGTATGCAAGGAGAGAGCTCTTTAAATTTGTTCATCCCAGACTTGTCAGGCCTATCCGGTTTAATAACAAAGCAGTGCCTGACGACGTTTTGCAGTCAATCCTCTCTTTTGTTGTGCTTTATATAGGCGTTTTTGTCGTAGGTGCAGTGCTTCTAGCACTATTGGGAGTTGATATGATAAGTTCATTTACAGCTTCGATAACGACTCTCGGAAACATAGGTCCGGGTTTTAATGTTGTCGGGCCTATGGCAAACTTTGAATCAATCCCGCCGCTCGGCAAAAT
>CAZSVY010000089.1:0-4187 GCA_964610495.1 uncultured Methanosarcinales archaeon | reverse complement strand
AAATAGATAAGATGAGGTTGAATCCAGTTAAAAACAGATAATAAAGCGGATAAGATAAGGTTTTTTTTGGAAACGAATCCCATTTTATAATCTTATCCGCCGACTTAATTTATTCCATCGGTTTGATTTATTTCGAAGATTTCATTGATTCTCTGTCAGGAATATCATTTTTACTTTACCAGCAATACCCCTTTTCCGCCGACGTTAACATCGCCAACGAACTTCCGGTAGGTAACTCCTTCAACCTCTTCTGTTCCTTCTTCTTTATAGGATGGCAGGAGATCGGACATCTCGCCTTTAATGATGACCGTACCGCTCTTCATTTCGCTTGCAGGCATCGTAGCATTGCCTTCAATTATTATCTTCCCGCCATTGTTTGAGATTGCAGGAAGGAGTCCTACATTGCCTTTTACGAGGATTTCTCCTCCGCACATGTGCTCACCGAGGTAGTCTCTGGCGTTGCCATTGACAGTGATTTTCCCTCCGCGCATGCCGCAGGATTCTCCTCTGTAGCCTGATCCTACATAGTAAGAGGCATTTCCGTTAAGTATAATTTCTCCACCTGTCATCTCACAGCCGAGCCAGCTGTCAGCATCGCCATTAATTACGATTTTCCCGCCTCTCATATTAAAGCCGCAGTGCATGTCCACGTTGCCATTGATCTCTATCTCTCCTGCACTCATGTTCTGCCCAATGCGCTTTACTCTTGAGACATCGCCTTCGAAAACTATCTTTGTGTTTTCTACGGAATCGCTCCCTTCTACCTTTACATTGAAGAAGTCGCCAAGAGGGTACTGGCCGTTCCCGTACCAGACCTGAATCGCCTTTATCTCTTCTTCAGTCTTGCCTGCAAAGTTGTCAGGGTTTATGTCATCGGCTTCTATGGGGATTTTATTGGCTTCTTTGAGGGAAAGCTTCACAACCTGCATTTAGAACACCCCTTCCGTGGCGATTTCAACAGGCTTCTGGAGGTACATATCTTCAACCATGTAGTTGGCTTTGCTCACGGTGTAGTACTTCCTGAATTTGACATCTATATCTTTCTGCATTGCGCTGTCGATGGTTGAGGGAACACTTGCGTTTACCCAGTAGATCTTGCCTTTCGGAGTGGCTTCAATCTCTCCGTCTTTTACGACAATCTCTCCGTCTTTCAGCGTATATGCTGCACCTGAGAAAGCTGTCTTAACTTTCGCGTACTCTGTCGAAGGGTCAATCTGCCCTGGCAGGATATCATATATTGCGATATCGGCATCGGAGCCTGGTTTAAGGTTTCCTTTTTCGGGCCTGCTGTACATCTTTGACTGGGTGCTCCTGGTCATGATCGCAAGCTCGTAGAAGTCCAGTTCCCTGTCGATTCCAGGCAGCACCATCCTGTCAAGGGCCATCTTGGAAAAGCCGGAAATAACTTCTTCCCTTCTCTTTGCACTCATCAGGTAAGTGAAGGCTTCAGGATAGTTTACAAAAGAACCGCCATTCGGGCTGTCGGTTGTAAACATAACTTTCCAGGGGTCCTTCACGAGCAGGGCAAGTTCAAGCCCGATTGCCCACTGCACGGCATTTACAAAGCTCTTTGGAGAGTAGAACAGGGGTACAACACCGGATGCGTCTTCCAGTTCGATATCCTGGTTGCTCCACTTCTCGTGCAGCATTCTTGCATTTGCATATTCTACAGGTCCGTCTGCGGTCATGGTTACTGCAGGGCCGAAGATAACCTGTCCCAGGTCGAAAGTCAGGTGGTCTGCTCCATTCACGTAATCTGCAACCATAGGAGCACCTGTCTCAAAGTCCCTCCAGGAGGTGCCTGCATAGGCATTGAACTGCACGTGGGTTACGTGAAGAGCCTGCCTGTCCCGGCTCGGTTTAACCTTCTCAAAGAGCTTCATGGTCTCTATAGTAGTTGCATAATTCCCTGGTTTTCCGAGATTGTTGCAGTGCACATGTACGGAATGGGGGAGCTGCAGGCGCTCGTTGGCTTCGGCAAGGCTCATCAGGATTTCGGCTGGGGTTACATCAAAGTTCGGGACAGGATCGTAGAGTCCGCTCACATTCTTTCCCCATCCCCAGGCTTCTCCTCCTCCGGGGTTTACGATTTTTACTCCGTAACCTCTCGAGGCTTTCAGACCCCAGGCAACATATGCTGCCAGTTTTTCAGGTTCCTTGTCCCGGATATATTCCATGACCTGCCAGTTGCTTCCGAAAAGGGAGAGCCCCATTTTGTCCAGAATTGGGATTTCTTTGAATTCCTCATGGGTATGCCTGGCTGCAAGCAGGGGGATTGCGGCTTCACAGATAGTTGTGTACCCGAGTTTTGCGTACCTGTACCCGATTGCATAGGTGTTTGGAGTGTTGTATCCTACCTGTGCTCTTGTCTTTTCGGTACGTGCAACCTGGCCAGACAGCCCTGGTACGAGATTCTTCCTTGCATCGTTCGGATTAATGAAACGGCCTACGTTAATTTTGCCGGCGCTGTGGGTGTGCCCGTCAAAGCCTCCTGCCATTGTGAGCCTGCCTTCGGCATCGATAACCTTTGCATTTGAGGAGACGCTTTCTACAATCTTGCCATCCTTTATGCAGATGTCCATGGTCTCACAGTTAATCCCCTGTGCAGGGTCACAGACGTTTGCGTTTTTAATCAGGATTTCCGACATCTTCATGCACCTCTCTTCAGTTCCCTGACCTTTGCAGTCAGGTCTTTTACGATTTCTTCGTCGGTCTTGAATTTTGAATCAATCAATTTCTTCATGCGGAGAGAAATTGCGTCCATACGGTAAGCCGTTCCCTCGGCTTCTATTCCCACAACGGCTGCCGGGATCACCACATCTGCAATTTCAGTTGTAGGGTTAGGATACGGGTCAATCTGAATTACAGGGATTCTTGCAAGATGCCTGACTGCTTTCTGGGGGAAATGGGCTCCTGCATCAGCTGCAGCTATTATCGCAGCGTCCGGCTCTTCGCGTACAAGAAGGTCATTTGCCCCGGTTTCTCCAGGGTTATAGTACGGGTATCCTCTGGCAAAGTCGATTGCCATCGGGAAGCCGGTCTCCCAGGTTGCCACCTGTCCGAAACCGGTAACATTATAGTGCCCGCGCATTCCTATCATCACAGCTTTTGTGTGCTGGTTAAGGTCTGAGATCAGGGAAGACATAGCATCTCCGTTTTTGTATTTGGAACGGGACTGTGTGACTCCCATACCGAAGAAAATGCAGACGAATTTTGCATTCTTCAGAGTTTCCGCAAGCTCAATAACTTCAGCCTTAGGGACGCCTGCAACTGTTTCAGGAATGACATCTTCATGCCCGTTTACAATTGAACGAAGGGCGGTAACCAGGAGCAGGTCTGAGCCCTGTTCAATCTCTACGTAGCTATCAGCCAGTTTTGCAGTGTCAGTTTTTCTGACGTCGACAACTATCATTTTCCTGCCTTTCCGCCCTTTCTCGGTAAAGAGCCCTTTTGAAAAGCTTGAGTAACGGACCATATGTCTTGGATGAGCATGTACCGGGTTGCAGCCCCAGAATATAATTACGTCTGCCCTGTTCTTTATCTCTCCAAGAGTGGCTGAAGGAGATCCTTTCTCCTGGGCAGCAAGAGCTGTTGGCCCGTGGCAAACGTTTGCTGTTGAGTCAATGACTGAGCCTGTTTCCTCGGCAAGCTGGATAGCCCCGCTGACAGTTTCACAGGAGGTAGAACACCAGCCGTAAGAGAGAGTTCTCCTGGAATTTGCCAGAATTTTTGCGGCAGCTTCAATCGCCTCTTCATAGGAGACCGGAACAAGCTCCCCATCTTTCCTGATCATAGGAGTTTCTATCCTGTCGTGCTCGAGCATACCAACAAACTTGCTGTGTCCGAGAATACAGGCATTTTCGATTTTTGTGATTTTGTTGTTTTCAACAGTGACTGTGATATCGTCGCAGAGCGATCCGCAAAAGGAGCACACTGCGTCTTTAACTACTGGCATATTTTTTCCTCCGAATTTTTCAGGTTTCCCGGATTAAACTGGAAAGGTTAATTTCTTGCTCCACCGGACTTCAAGCTTCCCTGTACTTCTTCATCAGAGACTTCATGTCCAGAGGTTTTTCATCCGTGACTTCAACTTCCGCAGGCACGCCTTTGAATCCGGGCATTCCGCAGCCGTGAGTGTCAGGGCTCAGCACCGCATTTGCCCAGGGCCCCATAGGGATAAAGGCAAG
>CAZSVY010000088.1:0-2630 GCA_964610495.1 uncultured Methanosarcinales archaeon | reverse complement strand
AAAAGCCTCATCCATAGCATCCGAAAGAAAAGAATCAATAGTGGATTCCTCAAAAAAGCTCAATGAGAAATGGAATAACCTGAGTCCTAGAGACCGCAAAATTATTTCCGAATTAATAGTTGCATTGATCGAAATTGGAGTGCTCAAGGGGGCCAGCCGGAGTAAACAGGCCGCGTTTGCTATCCTCTCAAGCATATCGAGGCATCAGACCCCAGGCAGGAAAGACCTGGAGGATTTCGCAGAAGGTCTGCAGAAAATTCTCAAGCGCGGGCGTTGAAGCATGAGGAAGACACAGAGAAGGTATGAGAGCCAGACAAATCATAAAAAATGTTCTGAATCCAAAATATTCTGAAATCAAAAATTTCCTGAAATTAAAATGTCCGGGAACTTAAAACCTGTAAGGTTTGCTTATAGCTTTCACAAAACTTGCAGGGCTTTCCCCAATATCCCAGTTTTCGGCATTCCTTATGAGATATGTGTGGTCAGAAACCTGTTCCATTCCGCCTGCATCGTCATTCCCTATTATCAGGGAAAAGATTCGGGCTCTTCTTTCGGCTTTTATTTCATTCCATTCCCGGATAAGTGGAACTTCCGAAAGTTCGGAAAACCCATCGGTAAGGAATAGGAGATCAGCGCCCTCAAAGGCTTTTTCGTTTTTCATAGCTTTGAGGCCTGCGCGAAGTGCGGTATTGAAATCGGTGCCGCCGCCGAAAGTAAGTTTCAGGAACTCCAGAAATTCTTCACCCATACGCTTTTTATTTGTGAGCTCTATCTCAACGGTCTGCCATTTCGAGGAAAAGAGAATCACCTTAACGTCCCTGTTTTCTTTCAGCATTCTTCTTGTAACTGCCAGAAGCACGGCTTTTGCAAGAAGCTCGGGGCTTCCCCGCATCGATGCTGAGGTGTCTACAAGGGCGACTACAGGCCCTTTTCTCTTTTTTCCTGCAGTATCCGAGTTCCAGTTTTCCCCTTTTAACTGGTAGGTCAGGAGTTTTCCTTCCAGCATATCGGCATAGAATTTGCGCTTCAGGAGAGGATTTTTCAGCTTTACGGCTTCTGCTGGGAGCAGTGTCTGGATATCGCCTGAAAAGGTAACCGAATGCACTTCGCTTTTACTGTACGGGGATAGGTTCAGCTTTTTTGAGCCATACTCAAGTTCGATTCTTCCGACCTGCTTAAGAATCTCGTTAATGTCCGAACTCCTTTTAAGGATTGTGGCGTACTTTTCAAGGTTTCCGAAGTATTCCCTGTGAAGAGCCCTTAAGGAGTGATCCCAGGCTCTGCCCGGAAAGAGCATTGAGAGAATTGCGAGCATTTCGAGATGGTCTTCCAGCACAGGGATAAGCTCTTCAAGTTTTGCAACCATGCTTGTTTCTATGACAGAATCCAGTGCCTCTCCTGCCTTTTCCGAAGACATGAACTTCAAAGTCACTGAAGCGAGTTTTTCGGATCCTGCAGTTTTTCCAGCCTGATGATACGGATTTTTCCCTTTTCCATATTCAGGGTCTTGCAGGGAACTTTCTTGTTTGAGGGAACTTTCTTGTTTGAGGGAACTTTCCTGTTTGAGGGAACTTTCCTGTTTGAGGGAACTTTCCTCATTGAGAGAACTTTCCTCATTGAGAGAACTTTCCTCATTGAGAGAACTTTCCGGCTTGTTTTCCTCAATTGCCTGTCGATTGGATACATCCGGGTTTTCCTGAGGCCGGAAATTTTTCTCTATATCCCGTACTCTATTCCTTTCCCAGACAGTTTGAGTTTCATCGATAAGACCCTTCAGGGCCTTAAGGCTTTTTTCGAGACTCTTTGCGAATTTTTTTGAAAATATGGGCTCCATCTTTCCATAGTCGTCCAGAAGTGTAAAGAGTTCTTCAAGCAGGGTTCTGAGAATAAAAACGCCTGCCAGGTTGTTAGTTCCGGCAAGAGCTTTTATTTCGTTCCAGACCCTGAAATCCCTCAGACCCAGAAAAATCGGATAAAAAACTCCAAATTTGCCCATAAAGAGCTTTTCATCCTTTATTTCATACCCCTCTTCTGAGAAGAGCTCGTAAACAAGAATTTCCGCAATTTCTTCCCTGATTTGCCTTGGCATTCTTCGTGGAGTCGCCAGGACTTCCCTGAGCTCAATATTCAATATTGTGGAAGGATTAAAGGCATGGCTCAATGATAAAGATGAGCCTGACCCGGGAATGCCTTCGAAACCTTCCTTCCGCCTTTTTAATTCCTGCATATTTTCCTTTTCCGAAAATTCTCCTGAGCTTTAAGAGAATTTTATAAGCTTAGAGGGATTATATAATCTTTAAGAAATTTTTATTCCAGCTTTCTCTTATTTTTCAAATCTTCCAGTCTCAGGCTACCTCTCCTGCTTTTTCAACGGCCACATCAAATACCCTGGGTTTTTCCAGCAGGAGCCGTATTTCGTTCAGATTGCTTGCAATCTCGTAAATATCCGTGTTTTTGGAACGGTATTTCATCAGGATTTCCTGGCTGTCCTGCCCTGAAACCCAGAGATTTTCTTTCAGGGTGTTCTCAAGCGCTTTTTCTTCCTCCTGGATTTGCCTTCTGAAATAGTTAAGTCTCTCCTCGAGATTTTCGTACTCTTTTTCATAGAGCTTCTTATCTCCGTAGTCGAG
>CAZSVY010000087.1:0-3051 GCA_964610495.1 uncultured Methanosarcinales archaeon | reverse complement strand
GCGATTGAAATCTAAAATCCGGAAGCTGTATTAGTTACTTACAGGACGAGATCTAGAGAAGTAATTTTGAGCTCTGGGATCAGCTCCTTAAGTATTGTATGAACTTCTATAGCTGCCTGCTCTTTCAGTATTATTTATTAGAAACTATGGTTCTTGAAACTATTTACCTTTTCGAGTATACTATGTACAGGCGGAGGTATGACTAAATATACATGTTTGAACAAAAATAGAACAAGTCGCTGACAGGAAAAACCACTCTTTACTCAATGTAGATTTAAATCGGTATTGAAGAGTTCTTTATTCTTAACCTCAGATAAAAATAATAATTAAATTTGTCAAAAAACTAATGCCAGAGTTTAGCGTAAAAAGCGGTGATATCTAATGAACTATATAAGGAAGGTTTGTCCGACTTGCGGGAGTGAATTTGTCGTCCTGAAAAACAGGGAGGAGAAAGCTGTTTACTGCACCCTGCATTGCCTTTCAAAGTCTCAGAATGATCCGAGTAAAAGTATAATTTCTCCTTTAATGCATGCATGATCATGACGGATTATAGCACCAGGATAGGATTATAATCTCATACGCAGGTGACCCCGATTTAAAGTATAAAAAGAAGTATGAATAAGGTTTAAGACAATATTCCGAAAATCCAGACTAATGATCAAATTAGCAGAATTCATCCCGTTCAAATGTATTTGTAAATGGCTATGTATAATATATACTTACAGGCCGGTTTTATAACATATTCTGAGCCGGCCTGTAAGTTCCTGCTGGTCAGCAAGTAGAGTTCGTATTCTTTCGATTGTGATTCAATGTTTCAATTTCTTCAATCGGGAAAATACGGGCTCGAACTTTTCAATTTATCTGCTTTTTTCTCCGCTGAAGTTGATTCTTCTTTCGTAATTATCTTCTCGCCTGCAAAGGCTTTATATATGAGATATGCTATTTAAAGGCAAAGTACATCCGAGATGGAAATTTCGGGCATATTAGTGCTTGAAATTATCTAATCAGATCAATGTGATGCTTAATGCTAACTTCCTGGAAGTTCCGGGAGATAGGGTTTTCTGCCGTGCTTTACGGGAGATTACCTGCATTGAAGATAAATCCAGTGAGAAAAGTCGGATCAACATGAGTGTCAAAGGGCCAATGCTTTGAAACGCCCGCTTTTGGCGTCGTAACGGCGCCTAAAATCGCACGAAACTGTTCAGGTTTTCGATGAGTCGCGGTTGCAGTCACTGAATAATGAAGTTTCAAATCAGGGAACTGAATTTAAAATCAGGTTACCGAATACTGAAGTTTCAAATCAGATTACTGAATGTTTCAAATCAGGGCCGGATGCCTGGATTTGGGTCTGCCAGGATCGTAAAATCGGTCCTTTAAGCGTATGCTCCTGCTAGACAAGCTGGGAAGAGGATCGGATATTTGCAGATGCCTGAAGGAATTAGGGTACCGGGAGCATAAAGCTCTGGTCTGCTCGAGGCAATTCTTGCCAGGCAGGTCTGAAAGACATCCCTCCCCACCTGGTAGCGTTCGGGGAATCCAGCGTATTTTTCTTTTGACACTTGAGTTGTGCCGACCGGAGGGGCTGGTATTTCAATTAAAATTTACGGAGTAGAAATATGGCAAGCATACACCGACCAAAACGAGGTTCCCTCGCATTCAGTCCGCGCAAAAGGGCAAAGAGCCACATTCCACGGTTCAGGGCCTGGCCGGAGGCTACAGGTGAACCAAGGCTACAGAGTTTTGCAGGGTACAAGGTGGGCATGACCCACGTGATCATGGTTGATGACATAAAGAACAGCCTTACCCAGGGTATGGAAATCTCCGTACCTGTAAGTGTCATCGAAACTCCTGCAATAAGGGTCGCAGCCATCCGGGCTTACGCAGAAGACAGCACCGGAGAAAAGGCAATCGCTGAGGTATGGGCAGCAGACCTCGATCCTGAACTCAAGCGCAGGATCCCTGTACCGCCAGCCGAGAACATGGCCGAAACCCTTGGGACTATTGGAAAAATGATCGAAGAAGGCAAGGTAAGCGATATCAAGGCAGTTACCTACACCCTGCCAAAGAGCCTTACCGGGGTTCCCAAAAAGACTCCCGACGTCATGGAATCCGGAATTAGTGCCAGGGATCTTAACACCAAATTCGAATACGCAAAGTCAATCCTCGGCACCCTTGTAAGCGTTACCGACGTTTTCAAAACCGGGATACTTGTCGACACGGCAGCTATCACCATCGGAAAAGGTACCCAGGGTCCTGTCAAGCGCTGGGGCATCCAGCTCATGAAAGGCAAGCACTCCAGACAGGGCAGTCTCAGGCAGATAGGTACTCTTGGCCCGTGGCATCCTGCCCATGTCTCCTGGAGAGTTCCTCAGATGGGGCAGATGGGATATCACCAGAGAACCGAGTTCAACAAGCGTATTCTTAAGATCGGATCCGATGGGGAAGAAATCACTCCAGACGGCGGTTTCCTGAATTACGGCCTTGTCCGTGGAGATTATGTGCTCATTAAAGGCAGTGTGCCCGGACCATCAAAGAGGCTTATCAGACTCAGAGACCCGATCAGGGCAAAGAAAGCCGACCTTGGCGAACCGAATATCCTTCACATAAGCAGGGAATCCAAGCAGGGGTGAACAGAATGGCTACAGCAAAAACAATAGACCTTACAGGAAGGGTTGTAAGGGAAATCGAGCTTCCCGACGTGTTTGATGTGGACTACCGCCCTGACCTGATCAAAAAGGCAGTGCTTGCGGCACAGGCAAACAGGCTTCAGCCCTACGGTCCCCGTCTCTACGCAGGAATGGACACCTCTGCAAGATCCTGGGGCTCAGGGCGAGGTGTTGCCCAGATTCCAAGGCTCGCAAACAGCAGCAGAGCTGCAAGAGTTCCGCACGCAAGAGGCGGAAGAAGGGCTCACCCACCAAAACCGGAAGCTGACAGGAGCGAGAAAGTCAACACCAAGGAACGCCGCTATGCAATTCGCTCTGCAATCGCAGCAACCAGGGACCCAACCCTCGTAAGCCTGAGAGGCCATATCTTTGAAGCCGAGCTTCC
>CAZSVY010000086.1:0-6801 GCA_964610495.1 uncultured Methanosarcinales archaeon | reverse complement strand
AGGACTGGTTTAATATAAAAAGGGATTTGTTAGAAATAATATCTTGTGAGTGAATCAAGATCTCGCTGGCGCAACCCCTTTAAACAGCGAGACGGGTCATTAAGGATTCACTCTCATACATTACTCAATCTTCTCAAATTTCTCCAAGCTCCCAGCCAAGATGCTCTTTTATTACGGTATATGCCATTGCAGGCGGGATGATTCCAATATCGGTTACGATCATATCGATGTATTCGGCAGGGGTGAAGTCAAAAGCCGGATTTCTTACCTGCACGTGAGAAAGCTCTTTCAGGATTGCAGGGTCTATTACTTCATCTGTAGCCCGTTCTTCGATTTCTATGGGGTTTCCGACAATCGTGCTCGGGCTAAACTTGAAGGTCTCGGCAGCGACCATGAAACTTTTCCGGGCTTCGTGGGCGGCAAGGGCAAGCTGAGAGGTCCCGATCTTGTTTACCAGGGCGCCGTTAGCTGCAATAGCATCAGCCCCGACGACGACCTTATCCACTTCTTTCATGTAGTAGCGCACCGCAGAATCCACGATCATGGTTGTGGGAATCCCGAAATCATTAAGGTGGCGGATTGTCAATAAGCCCTGGCACCTGGGACGGCTTTCGGTGGAAATTACCGAGATGTCCTTTCCGTCTTGAAAGGCTGTGGTGATGATAGAAAGAGCAGCATGGGAGTTGCAGTGGGTCATAATAACATCCCCGTCCTGGATTCTTCTTGACCCGATTTTCCCGATTTTACCAAGGGCTCTGTCGGCTCTCTCAATAAAAAGGTTAGCGTTTTCAATGATTTCCTGCCTTGCTTCCTCCACATTGCCTGAAGAGTACCTTGAAGCAAGTTTTACGGCATTCGGAAGGGAAACGGCGGTCGGGCGGGTACTTATGAGAAAATTCGAAACTTCCCTCATTCTGGCACTGAATTCTTCCATTGAAGCTGTATCAAGCCCTGCGGCATAATCCCTGATAGCTTCAGCAGCAGCTTTTGCAATCCTGCCTGCGCCCCGGATCTCCATTGTCCGGATTTTTTCTGCGGTTTCCTGAACTTTTTGCATGGTATAAGGGATAGTGAGGGTGCAATTTATAACTATCTTCCGGCTGTTCCGGGGTCTGCCCTGACAGGAACTAAATTTCGGTTATTATGTCAGAAATGTTCCTGTAGTAGGCAAAAAGGTCTTCTCCCCACTGGAGGGCAACCGGATCAAAGCACAGGACATCTTCTTTATGGTCGAAAGTGCCGTCCGAAAAAGGCAGGGTAAGAGAAAGGAATCTGTCAGTAACTACGTGAGAGAGTTCTATTTTGCCATTGCAGACGTAGAAACTGGCGTTCTCGAATTTAAGAAACTCGCCTAGCTCGGCTCCGAACTCTTCTTTTGTTCTTTCATAAACCGGGCTAGTTACAAGGATAGAAATTTCAGCTCCTTTTTTTGCAAAAGTAAGGAAAAGAGAGGGATAAAGAGGGTGAAAAATCGAGGCAATGCCTTTTATTTTATTTGATTTCATAAGGTTTTCCACAAATTCCCTGTGAGGCTCAAAGAGGCGCGTTCTGTCAGGAGGTTCGGAAAACGTGCAGTTAGCCAGTTCTCCTATCCTTTTCCGCAAAGGATCGGGTATGGATTCAACTGCGTGGTTTGCCCAGTATTCATATTTACTTCCGAAAACGTTCAGGACATCTATTATTGGCTGCATTCTGCCAGCTACCGCTATCCCAAGAGGAGACAGGCTGTAAACGTCGCCGGTCTTTAAGATCAGGGAGTTTTCTCTCAGCTTTTTTAGTTGAGGAAGAATTGCCACCAGACCTACGTTCAAGCTTTCTCTAATCTCTGAGATCGATTTTGGCCCTTCCCTCAAAAATAAAAGAAGATCTTTCCTTTTCTCGGAGAGAAAAATCAATTCGAGAAGCTGGCTGTTCATGTTTTTGTAATATATGCAGCTACTTGATAAATATCTTCCTCATTTTGCAGCTTCACTTATTCTGAAAGCTTTAACAATTAGCAGGAACCTGATAAAAGCTTAAAATAAATATTTAGCTATCGCTAAATTATAAGTCCCTTACACGAGATCAAATCTTATTGAAGTGATAAAAGAAACTCAGTATGTCCAGGATGGCGATTCAGTCCAACGAACCGGATTTTGAGGCGGCTAAATAATTTAATGCGAAGCAAATTTCAAAGTCGTATAGGTTATATACGTCTATAACATAAAGAGGAAGTCAACGATTAAGAGTTAAGGGGTTTTTCTCTTAATCGTAGGGGTTGAATCACGCGATTGGGAGCCTATCAGAGGTGGCAAAAGGCTCCCAATTATTAATAATCATTTTTAAGTGGTTTTGCGTATAGTAAGCTTTAGTTTAAAATCGTTTTCACACTACATCGTTTTTACACTAATACATAAGGACAGGATGGATTATTCTTAATTTATAATATATAAAGTGCACTGAATTAGGTTTGAGGATCTTAGTTAAGTAGTGGCAGATCCGATCTGCATTTTCCCAGCAGCATCTGAACATTATAAAACTCTTAAGTTAAGATTTGGACTAGGATTTGATTAGAATTTTAAATTTAGGTTAGGTTAGAGTTTAAATTAAGATTCAGTTAGAGTTTTAAATTAAGATCCTTAAATTAAGATTCGGTTTTTAAATTAGTGTTTGATGAAAATTGTTAAACCAGGATTTAATTAAACTCTTTAAACCAGGGCCTGATCAAAATTCATAAACCAGGACTCGACCTTTCTACGGCTTCAAAAGTGAAATTGTGATGCAGGGCAGAGATGGTGAACATCCGGAAATCTTACATCCCGAAGGCAAGCCTGCTCTTATTACGAGAGAGCTTTTTTGTAACATTAATTGAATAAAAAATCTATAAATAGTACCCGGATAATATGGAATTATTTCGTCAAAGTTAACTACTTCTAACACGAGTCTAAAAAGAAAATTAATAGAAGTAAAAGCCAAAAGATCAGGAGTTAAAAACTTGGATTTCGATACTGCAGTACAGTTTCATGGACATGTCTGCCCAGGACTTTCCATTGGCTACAGGGTAGCAGCACTTGCCGCCAACCACTTCAAAGACCGCAGCAAAGATGAGGAGCTTGTCGCAATTGTAGAAAACCGGTCCTGTGCCGTGGATGCAATTCAGGCAATAAACGGCTGCACCTGTGGGAAAGGAAATCTTATTTTCAAGGATCACGGGAAACACATTTATACGTACTTTAAAAGAGGCGATAATAAAGCCCTGAGGATTTCCCTGAAACCCGATGCTCTCCCTCAGAACGAAAAGCATACCGCGCTTTTTGCAAAATTGAGGGCAGGCACTGCAAGCCCTGACGAGGCACAGGATTTTCGGGCTTCACACGAGGCAAAAAGCCAGAGAGTCCTGGAAATGCCAGAAGAAGAGCTTTTCTGGGTCAGGGAAGTGGAAATCGAGCCTCCTGAAAAAGCCATAATTTACCCCACCCTTATCTGCAGTGAATGCGGGGAAGGTTTTATGGAGCCCCTGGGCAGGGTAAGAAATGGGAAAATTGTTTGCATTCCCTGCTTTGAGGCAAAAGATGAGTAAAGATCCTGAGAAATCTCCCGAAAAGATCGAGTTTACTCCTATAGGTTATGTGGAGAATGACTACCTTGAACCGGAGTATAATGAAGAGATCTACGAGAAAGTTTCGAAAATCATCTTGAAAAACGAGCTGATAGATGGGCTTTACAGAATAGAAGAGCTTGAAAAACTCTATATACTTTTTTACTTTAGCCGGTCGGAAGGATATAAACTAATTAACCGCCGTCGTTATGACGGAGAAATAGCAGGAGTTTTTGCAAGCCGGAGTCCGTTCCGCCCTAACGGAATAGGGCTTACCCTTGTAGAGCTTGTGAAAGTAGAAGGTAACGTGCTTTATGTAAAAGGCCTCGACGCAATCAATGGGACACCTGTACTGGATATCAAGCCTTACATAAAAGAGATTGAAGAAGAAAGCTAAGAAATTATTTTTTAAACTTCGCCAGGACTCCAAGGTGGTCTTCATGATAGGGCATCAGGTCCTTTGCATTGAGAATTTCGAATCCGGGCTCAAAAGCCTGTTCGAGTTTTCTTACCTCTTCCTTAAAAACCTCTCTGGGGTTTGCTGCGGTATCGATACTCCGCGCTTTGATGGAAAGCAGGAGGTATCCGTCCTTTTTCAAAAAGCGGACAGCGTTCCTTGCAGCTATTTCGGCCTGGTTGGGCTGTGCAACGTCCTGGAAAATAATGTCCACAGGCTCAACGAGATGGGAGTAACTGTCCGGTTTTCCCGCATCAGCCAGAATCGGGTGGACATTTTTTCGCCTTGATGCGAGTCCTATAAGGTCCCTCATGCTTCTCGGGGCAAACTCAACGGCATAGACTGCACCTTCCGAAACGATATCAGAGACATGGCTGACCGTTGTGCCTGAGGCCGCTCCCAGGTAAAGCACCTTCGAATTCTCCTTAAGGGGGATATTGAATTTTTTCAGGATCATGGCTCCGAGTTTGCTCCTGCGAGGGTCCCATGTCCTGTACTCAACCCCTTCAACCGGGATCAGCTTTTCTCCATAAACGGTTTTGCCGGGATCAAGATTCTTTGTAGCAAGCTGTTTTTTATCTTTTATAACTTCAAAGGTCCCGTCCGACAGCTTTTTGACTTCAGGCATTCATTTCCTCCTCTTTTTCTTTGGCTTTGCCCCGCTTTCCTGCCTTTTTTGAGGAGGCCTGGGGTTCAAAGTCCTGATCTGTAGGACCTTTGTTTCAAGTTTTTCCGTAAGAGAGGGATCTTTTTCTCCTGAATAGAAATCAATGCGCGCAGCAAGGGAAAGCTTGGATGCAACTGCTCTTGCTATTTTTCACCTTACCCACCAGGGCGCGGTATTTATTAAAGGATGGCTGTAAATGATCCCATGCTTCGGAGATGGAGCCCGAGCCCTGAGATGCTTGAAAAGAGCTTTGCTGGCTCCTATAACCTGAACGGTGCTGGAGGGAAATTCAGCAAGTTTTTTGAGGCTTCCTGCCAGACTTATCAATCTTGCCCCGAGCATTGGGCCTGCAATAAGTTTCAGGTTGGGTGCGACCAGTTCCATGCTGTTCTCAATATAAGCTTCGATCTGCCGCCTCCGCTCATAGAGGCTGCGTACGCTTTCTGCGAAACCCTTAAGAAGTACTTCATCTGCGGGTTCAAGTTTTGCACCCATCGAATTTCTGGCTTTTGAATAAAGCGGGTCTTCAGAACCGACATTTTCACGGGAACCGTATTTTACAATAAAAAGTGCAAGGTCTTCTCCGCCTAACCCGCTTTCCGGGAAATAGCCTCCATACCATTCAGAAAGCCTTTCTGAGAGGGAATTTGTTGTTTCATTGATATCGTCCAGGGCTTCTACAGCCTGAATAATTCGCTGGTCAGGAGTGAGAGCGCCTGAAACCTGAAGTTTTGCAGCCTCCAGAGTAACTTCGTGTAAAAGAGAGTAATATTCGGCAGGGGATTCTGCAAACCCGCACTCGATAGCCGCGGCTTTGAGGTCAAAGCCTTCAGGAGGAAGGTTCGACCTGCTGTCCCTTAGAGAAAGAGAATGCAGGGCAAGTTCCCGAACGTCTTTTGAAAAAAGCCTGGATTCCAGAATTTCTCCGGCCCTGCCTGTTTCAAGAACTCCAAACCAGGTATTGATTTTCAATCCGGGCCCCCGAAGATGTCCGCACCCTTGTTCCTTGCCTTTGTGAGCAGGACTTTCCCGCCAAGGGACTCGTCAAGCATGCGCTGGGCTTCTTGCTGGAGTCTTTTGCCTTCTCTGGCACTTCCGACAATTCCGTAAACTACCGGCCCGAAAGAACTGACGCCTGAGCCGCTTGCGCCGTTGTCGCGCATGTAATTCATTATATCCAGGACAGGCTGCGATTGGAGCTCGACCTCCCTTCTCTTAAAGCCTACAGTCTGGAAGTGGTTAATCGCCCTGCCGAAACTTTCAAGGTCTTCCTCCACAAGTGCAGGGAGCAACTGCATAAGGATTACATGGCAAATTTCCTGAACTTCGGCAAGGGGAATTGGGCAAAACTTTTTAAAAAGATCTACTTCTTCAGCATCATGAGCCCCTTTACCGTTAGGAATTGCAAGGACAATAGGCCAATCAGGGAAGTCTTTTCTGAAAAGAACAGGGCCTGGAGGTACATGGCTGGCCGCAGAAGGGGAAAATGCACCTTTATCCTTGAACTTATGCCCCGCATCCAGAATAAAACCACCGTTTTCAAAGGCCGCAACTCCGATTCCGGAAGTGCCGCCCCTGCCGACCGCAACTGCAAGTTCCCGAACACTTTTCCCAAGTCCGTATATTCTGTTTACGGCTGCTGCTGCTGACAGCGCAGCCTGAGTCCCGGAACCGAGCCCTACATGATCGGGAAGGCTATCATCTATATGGAGCTTTATTCCTTTTCCTGCCGGGAGAAGAGCCTGTGCAGCTTTTCGCATTTTGCCTGCGAGAAAAGGATCACCGATGACTTCGATAGTATCAGCTTCAGTTGCAGAAATTTCCAGGCCGGGAGATTCCAGGGTGATCCCTGCTCCCCCATCGACCCTGCCTAGCTCTGCATTGAGGTCTATCAGGGTAAGATGCAGTCTGGATGGAGACACTACTTTAATCATGTTTATCTGTATCCTCATTACCTATTCATAAAGCTTAGGAGTGAAACTTCCATTTCCCCCAAACTTTTTCCTTAATAATCGAATAAGTAAAAGATAAAGTTTTCCTGTTAAACATGAATTTAAGCATTGGAAAAACCAGAGAATATATCCTTACCCGGATCTCCAT
>CAZSVY010000085.1:0-12363 GCA_964610495.1 uncultured Methanosarcinales archaeon | reverse complement strand
TTACTCGTGGCATCTGATAGTGAACATTCGATGCTATTATATAATAGATATTCAATCATATTTTGGGAACCCAATTGAAAAAATTTTTGCAAATGCTTTACAGAATAAATATTTGCCTTACATCTATAGCCGGGGAAAGTAGCCCGGAGTGATTTCTAATGATTCGTTTTATCAAGTACCACCCCAGGTCCAATACTTACGTGATTGAAAAACGAGCTTTTCTTGAGGAGGACCTTACTCTGGACGGCAATGTAATTGTCGGACAGGAAGTGAAATTCTGGAAGAACCTCACGGTGACTGGCAGGCTTGAACTCGGAAAAGGTTCGATTGTTCAGGGCAATGTAAAAGCCGAAAGTGCTCTTGTCTGTTCCGAAGCAAAAATTCTGGGCAATATCGAAACGGCTTCTGAGCTTGTCCTTCTTGATAGAGCTAAAATAAATGCCGCAGCCTGCCAGGGAGATATCCGCGCCAGGCCCGGGTGCACTCTCAACTCCGTAAAAGCAGAAGGCACGCTCGAACTCGTCGGAAAAGTTATTGTCAGGAAAGTAGAGCCGTTAACGAAAGTGATTATCCGGGCTGAAGAATAACCGGGAGTTTCCAACAGGCCCTTAACTTTTTCTCTTCTTTCCCTTTTTCATTCTCTTTACATTTTCGTACTGCGGCTTTATCTCCTCTCCGTCAAAGCCGTAAAAGTTTACCTGTGGAACCTCTCTTCTTCCAGAAGTCTCAGGACTCGATCCCTTAGACGATTAACCTCAGGACTTGTTCTGGATCGCGGGCGAGGCAGATCCACTTCTACAATCTCTTTTATCCTTCCAGGCCTTGCGGTCATTACCACTATCCTGTCCGAGAGAACAACCGCCTCATCCACGCTGTGGGTCACGAAAATGAAGGTCACGTGTTTTTGTTCCCATATCTTCAAGAGTTCATCCTGGAGAATATTTCGAGTCTGGGCGTCCAGGGCCCCAAAAGGCTCGTCCATAAGTAGGACTTCGGGCTCATTGGCAAGAGCTCTTGCAATGGCGGCTCGCTGCTGCATGCCTCCGGAGAGCTCATACGGATAGCTATTTTTGAATTGTTCCAGGCCGACAAGATCTATATATTTCTCCACATGCCTCCGGGCCTCAGCTTTATTAACTCCCTGCATTTCAAGCCCAAAAGTAACGTTATCGATGACGGTTCTCCAGGGAAATAGAGAATATTGCTGAAAGACCATGCCCCTTTTGGGGTCAGGGCCAGTTATAGGGACCCCGTTGAGTGTAATTTCTCCTGAAGTCTGGGTTTCGAGTCCAGCAGTGATACGTAGCAGAGTGGTCTTCCCACAGCCAGAAGGTCCCAGAAGGCAGATAAACTCCCCGTCTTCAACATCAAAGCTCACAGCGTGTAGAGCTTCCGTACCACCATTTTCTTCTCTTTTAGTAAAGACACGTGAAACATTTTTTACGCTTACTCTGCCCATGTCATACCACAGTTCCTGATGTCCATCTAAGTAGCTTTGCGTCTACATAATACCTGAAGAAGCGGTCAATTAAAAGGCCCACGAACCCGAGCAGGAGCATATAAACGAGCACGAAATCCATCTTGTGCAGGTAGTAATTGTGCCAGATCTGATACCCAAGTCCACTGGCACTAACTCCGAACATTTCCGCGGCTACAAGACACATCCAGCCTACTCCCATGGCAATCCTGATTCCTGCAACAATTGAGGGCATAGCTGAGGGGATTGCAATATAACGTATAAGATCCAGATTTCGGGTACAGCCAAGAACCTTTGCTGCTTCAACATAAACTTTCGGTATATTTTTAAAACCTGTATAGGTATTGATAATGATAGGAAAGACCATTCCAACAAACACAACGAAACCCGCAGCCTGGCGAGTAAGTCCAAACCATACGATTGCAAAGGGAATCCAGGCAAGGGGAGGAATCGGGCGCAGGATTTCGATTATAGGATCGATTGCCCGATTTGCTTTCCTGAACCATCCCATAGCTATTCCGAGTGGAATTCCTATTAAAAGCGCAGCAATAATACCGATTGAGAAATGAACCAGACTTGTCAATGTATCCGTGAAAATTAGCCCGCTTTCGATGATTGCAAGGAAAGAGGCAGTTACATCATAAAAACTAGGCAGAAGAAATTTATTCTGTACAATTCTATTCGCTACAAACTGCCATATCGCGATTGCGACTATGAGAGACAATGCTTCAATACCATTTTCTTCTATTGTTTTTATGAAATTACTTTTCATGTCTAATTAAAAGAATTCTTACTTTTTTACCTTTCCGGCAGACTTCATATTTCAAAAAAAAGAAAAGTTGAGGTTGCCTCTTATAAGACAGAGACAACCGATCTTTATTTTAACTTTATTCTTTATTATTCCTGGGTTTGTCCTTCACTGGTAACATTCTCATAGAAGCTTGTATCAAAGATTTCTTCCTGTGTCAGGGATTTCGGAATGTACCCAAGTTCATACTGAACATTTGAGTAATTGACAGCTGAGTTTTCAATCAGTGCGGGATCTGTGATCCAGGCCCCATCCCATTCGTTAAGAGATTTCTTTACAGTCTCAAGATCTTCGTTAATTTTATTTGAATATACCTGGGCAGCTTCGTCCACATTTGCCTGGTTATACTCGGTTGCCTTAATATGGGTCTTTACAATCTGCTCCACAATATCCGGGTGTTCCCTGATAAGTTCTCCGCTTACGACAAGCACGCAGCAGGAATGGTTTGCTTCCATCTGTCCAGATTGTACTATGGTACGCCCGTTACCTTCTCTTTCTACAACTGTTGGGGAGGGGTGGGGCAGGAAGACAGCATCAACCTGTTTGGCTGAAATAGCGGTGACAGCATCTCCTGGGGTCATCCCAAGGATCGTTACATCTTTTTCAGGGTCAAGCCCGTTTTCCTGGAGCCAATTCCTGATCAGGGTATCCTGAATCGTCCCTGGCGGGAAAGTAGCGATTTTAAGACCTCTTAAGTCTTCAGGGCTTTCATATTCGTGCTCGGGCCGAAGAACAAGACTTGAACCGTTTATCTGTACAGGCGTAACAATCTTTGCGTCAAGTCCCTGGCTGAGAGCTGTAATTACAGGGGCTGCGCCGACATAGGCGACATCCAGGTCTCCGGCCATCATAGCCTGCATTTCAGGAGCTCCTGTTGGGAACTGGTATTCATTGATCTTTGTAATTCCATATGGTGCAAGGTCTGCTTGCCACCACCCTTTTTCAGCTGCAGTCATATATGCGATCTGATGGGTACTTGGCTGATAGCCAATATTCAGTTCGGTAATTGCAGCGGCTTCTTCAGCTCCGGTTTCGTTTTCGGATGCGTTTTCACCATCGGATGCGCAGCCGGATACGAAGATCGATGCGAGCAGCAATAAAGTAAGTGTGAGTATGCCTAGTTTTTTCAAAGCTTCACCTCGATAATCCTTACAACTTGTAATAATCCATATAAATGATAAACTTCATTCTCTAAATAACATTTTTTGGAATCAGGCCTTCTTAAGGAAAACTTAACAGGCTCTCCATCTTTCTTTTGTCAGCCTTCCATAAACTCTTTTGCGAAGAGTTTATATTTCTCCAGATAAGAATTCAAGTAAAAATAAAAAGTAAATACCCGGATGGGATATTAATATTTTTTCACACTTCCTATATATAACTTCTCAAAGCTGCCTTGATTATATCCCAAATGTATTAATATATCTGGGCATATTTCTCATTAAGGACTAAATCTTCTGTGAAACGTAGATTATTTACCAACGTTAAAAACTCTTTACAGGACTTAAAAGGTTGAATTTTATGAATGTAGCAGACAAGGTTATCAAATCCGCATTCGAATCCGATGAGGTTTTTCAAAAAACGCTTTCCACTGTGATTAAAGAGGATCTTAACCTCACTGCTGTGGATTTCGCCAAAAAAGCAAATATCCCCCCAAGTACTCTTTACAAGATTCTGTCAGGGAACCGGGACCCCAACATTAAAACCCTCCGCCAGATCGTGAAAACCATCCGCGATATTAAAGAATCAGACAGTGGAGATTTTATCGCTGTAATTGCAGCCCGCTCGGTGCTCGACAATATCGTAGAAACAAAGAAAAAGATAGCTGGCAGGCTGGTCACAATCAGGGAATACTCGGCAACCTCAATGGAAGAAGCCATAATAGCAGCCGTTAATGCCGAAAGGGATGGAGCAAAAGCCCTGGTCTGCGCTCCCATAGTGAGCCCGACCGTGGAAAAGATCCTGAATATTCCTGTCACAACAATTATCCCGAAGAGCAGCCTTATAGACGCTATTGAACTTGCGCTCAAGAAGATGGAGTAATCGTTAGAAAAAGCTAGGATAATGTTTGGAGAAAAATAAACCTAAAAATACTTCACAGCCTGGAATAAAAATACTTAAATATCTATAGACAAGAGCTTCAGAAACTGCTAAATTAAATCAAACCTGATTCAAGTCTGAGTCAAATAATAAATTATTTTAAAAATTGAAAAGGCCCGCGTTAATTCGAAACGCGGGAATTCTAGTTCTATCTGTTTGAATTTTTCCTTCTTGAGTTTCGTTTCTTTGAATTCCATTTCTTCAGGTTTTGTTTCTTTGTCTTTGAATTTTATTTTTCTGCCTTTTTATCTTCCCCGATTTATTTCTTGGTAAGTTCCCGTATCTTTTCCTGAACCATTCCAATATCTCCGCCGCCTTTTGTGAAGAAATAAGCAGCTCCGCCGACTATTAAAAGGACAATGGCTCCAAGAGCATAGAGCAGTAAGGAAGACTTTTCTTTTACGGTATAGGTTGCGTTTTCTCCTCCAACTTCTACCCTGTAGGTCCCTGGCACCTCTTCTACGTGTTCAAAGGTTACAGTGGTGTTTTTCCCCATATCCAGGGAAATTTCTTTTGAGTCGGTTACGTTTCCGTTAACAAACAATTCTACACTCTTATTCCCTGCAGCATTGCCTGTGTTTCCGACATCAACCGAGATTGTCGCATCCTTTCCTGCACTTACTTCTAAAGGCTCAACTACCAGGTTTGAGAATTCGTAGATAGCTTCAAAGTCTCTTACTTTTACATTTACTTCCTGGTTCAGGAATCCTTCCTTTGTTATTCCCAGTTTAAGAGTACCGCTTTTATCTGTCGTATAGACGGCTTTTCCGTCAGACCCTGTTTTGTTAACGACGTTACCATTAATTGAGATGTTTGCACCTTCAATTGGATCGCCACCGATTGCCTCGACGGTCTCAATTTTCAGGATGTCGCCGACATAAACTGTCTCGGGTAAAATGCTAACTGTCATCTTCTCTCTCGGAGGAATGACATTGATATTCTTGTTTGCAGTTTTGTAATCGTCTTTCTCTGCAGTTATCTTGAGGGTCCCTACCTCTTCAGCCGTATATTCAACGATTCCATCATCGTTGGTTTCGCCTACACTACTTTCGTTAACCTTTATTGTGGCACCTTCGACTGCTTCTCCACCTGCAGTCACTTCGATATTAAATTTGTCCTTGGCATAGACTTCATCTGGTACGGTTATTTTCAGTGAGTCACTGCTGTTTCCTTCACCGCCGGTTTCAACCTCCACGAAGGGGTAGAACCTGAGGGTACTGTTATCAGCAGTTCTGAAACTGACATTGCCCATAATCTCGATGGTTTCATCCTGGCCAAGTCCGATATCGTCATCATTTTTCATTGTGATGCCGCTTTCTGAGACACTGGCAACTTCCATCTCACCGAAGGTATCTCCATTGTTGATTTCTGTGTAATCGTCCGAGAGCTGGAAAATACCCTGTACAAAGACAGCAGAGGTCTCAGTGCCAGAGAAAACTGTGCCGAAATGGATTATGATGAGGGGTACGTCTTCTGCTTCTCCAAGGCTGGTTTCATAGATATAGTCCTTACCGGAGGTGACAAAGCCCTCATCTACCACTTCTCCGTCTTTCTCAAGCTGGACCCAGACGCTTTCTCCGTTAATATCGACTTCTACAATATTGAGGGAATAACCGTCTTCAAGGATAAGGGCAGAACCTGAATTCATGGACTCTTTGTCATCGCTGTCTGTAAGGACTTTACAAAGTATATTGTCCGAAAGAAGACTTACATCATTAACAGCTCCTTTAACGGAGCCATCAGTATACCCGGCAAAGTACTTCTCTGCCATGAAACCAACAACTGTGAAGTTGCCCCAATCGCTATATTCAAAATCAACAGCCTGAGGTTCGGATTTGTAGACAAGTTTGCCTGAAGGTATATCCCCGTTCCCAAATTCTTCTACTGTCAGGTTTTCAGTCCCAATTCCTTCATCTATGTTGTAATAGAAACCTTCAAAATTAAAGGGCGTCCAGCTAGCGGTTTTGCCGTTAATTTTCTCATCATAGACAGTCCCGCGCAGCTCGTAAGTACCGGCTTCCGAAGTATCAAGGACTGGGGCAAAGCGCAGTTTCCTGTCATCAGCTACCTGAATCTGTATTTTACCCATAAGGTCTATTGTTTCTCCCTCATCAAGTCCGACATTATCATCATTCTTCATCTTTATTTCACTGCTACTCAGGGAGGTTACTTCCATTTCTCCGAAGGTATCTCCGTTTTCAAGTTCGACATAATCGTCCGAGATCTGGAAGAGACCCTGTACAAAGACAGCAGAGGTCTCAGCTCCTGCAAATACTGTGCCGAAATGGGCAATGATTATGGGTACTTCTTCTGCTTCTCCCAGATCAGCTTCATAGACATAGTCCTTACCAGAGGTAACAAAGCTATCGTCGACTACATTTCCATCTTTTTCGAGCTGAATCCAGACCGATTCTCCATTAACATCGACTTCCACGATATTCAGGGAATAACCCTCTTCGAGTATAAGAGCATCTCCAGAATATGCGGAGTTTTTATCGTCACTGTCGATGAGAATCTTGGAAAGGACACCGTTGGAAATAGGGCTGACATCATCCCCTATAACTTTGGAACCATCTGTAGTATAGCCTGCGAAGTATTTCTCAGCCATGAATCCTATTATCTGGTACGAGCCCCAATTACCGTATTCAAAATCGGTTTCAGTAGGTTCTGTGACGTACTCAATGTTCCCTGAATCTATGCTTCTGTCTTTTATATCTTTAATAGTCATGTTTTCTGAGGATACTCCAGAGTCAAGATCATAGTAGAAGCCTGAGTAACTCTGGGCAGTCCATGTGTAAGTTTCGGGCATTCCCTCTTCCCAGATTCTGTCCCCACTTGAGGCGGACACAACCTTCACAGTCCATGTCTGTGTAGATGGACTGTAGATGCCGTTGGGATCACTGGCCACTGCCTTGAGAGTATATTCACCTGTACTGCTTCCTTCAAACTCGTATGAAGAAGAAGCCACGTTTGTATCAGTTTCCTGTTCCTGTTTTACATCTTTGACAAACCACTCGACGTTAATATTCTGGCTGGAACTGATGCTGAAAGTCTGGGATTTTCCCTGCGCGACCTCAATCGTTCCTTGAGAAGGATCAAAGTTAACGGGCACTCCATTTACTGCTACTGTCCATGTCCAGGTTTTTGAGTCAGTACCGTTTTCGTTTTGTGCATCCACTTTAACTGTATGCGTGCCCTGCGCTGCAGAATTGTTAGTGTATGATGACTGAGTTACGGTTGTATTGGTGTAAAGAGGAGTGTTATCAAAAGACCAGGTCATATTCGAGGGCTGGCTAACAGTTGCTGTGAATACTCTTGATTCTCCTACGTTATTGGTAACGCTTGATGATGAAGGGTCAAATAAGGTGATTACTGGTACATTTGATCCTCCGGTTACACTCCAGGTTCTGCTATCTCCAGTTAACGGAACAGTGGCTTTGACATCATATGTGCCTGGCTGAACGGTGTGAGTGAGAGTAGAAGTATTTGTCCCATTGTCATATGATGAATTGGTATTATCAGCGACTCCGCCAACCAGCCAGTCAATAGTCGCTGACTCGTTTGTTTGAATGCTAAATTTTTGAATCTCGCCGGCTATCTTGTTGACAGTCGCATTTCCTGTGGGATCTGCGGTTGTTATACCCGGGTCTGCTGATACAGTCCCGCAAAATAGCCCTAGCACCAGAATTGCTGTAAATATCTGTAAACTAGCTTTTTTCATGTTCTATCCTTCTTTACCTTGTGCATAAATTATATTATTATGAAATTTGTCAGTTTAGCCTGGGGCTTGCTTGGTTTTTGTGATCTTTGGGTAGCTTATCAATCAAGAGTTCTTAATTTTGTCTCTCTCATTCCAGGCTTCTGTTTTATGGGGGTAACTTAATTTTTAATCAGGAGGATCTATCAATTGTTTCGGCTTTTAGCTGCTGGTATCCTCGCTGTGCTATAGTTATAAGCTCGCATTCGGGGGATTCAAGTACGATGCCCGCTTCATACTTCGTGCATTCTCCTATAACAGTTAAGTTACATATATTTTGTACTTTTTTCAGCTTTTGAGGGTCAATTGTAATAAGAAGTTCGAAATCTCCGCCCGTGTAAAGGGCAAGTTCTCTCAGCTCGTCCGAATCAGAAGCAAATTCCCGGACCTCCCTGAGGATAGGAAGGGCATTTTCTCGAATCCTGAAGCCCACCCGGCTCTGCCTGGCAAGGTCGTAAAGGGACATTGCAAGGCCGTCACTCGTGTCCATCATGGATGTGACTGCTCCGGACCCGGCCAGTTGTCTGGCTTCTTTCGTGCGCGGAATGGGCTCAAAAAGCGCCTTCAGGACGGTTTCACTTACTGGCTTTCTCGACTGGAGAGCTTCCAGAGCTGCTCCTGCCGATCCTGTATATCCAGTGATGCAGACAAAGTCACCTGGCCTTGCTCCGCGCCGGAGAAGGAGCTGGCTTTTCTTTACCCTGCCCAGTGCCGTCCCTGTAATTGTCAGTTCTGCGTGGGTGTCAAGATCGCCTCCAATAATCGCAGTTCCGCAGAATTCGGCACACGCCTGCATACCTTTTGCAAGTTCTTCAACAAAAGCAATTTCAGTATCTGCAGGCATCCCAATTGCCATAACAAGCCCTACTGGTTCTGCACCCATGGCTGCAACGTCACTTAGGTTTACGGCTGCTGACATCCAGCCCATTTGCCAGGGGCTCATCTCTTCCGGAAAATCCGTGGTCCTATGCAGCATATCAGTAGTAACAACCAGGCAGTCTTCGCCTTTCAGGTCAAGGACGGCGCAGTCATCCGAACCTGCACCTATAAGGATTCCTTCCTGTCCTTTCTCCTTGCCATCAGGGGCTTTAAAAATCTCAGATAAGATAGAGATTAGAGCGCGCTCTCCGATTGAAGATACTCTTGTGTCTTTCATGGTCTTTTTTGAAAAGGATAACTTTTGCATTCATTTTTATAAACATGTGCCCTTTGTGAGCCAAAACGCACTGAGTTCCTCTCCTTTATCTAATTTGTGTAACTTTGCGCGTTACACAAAAATTTAGTAGTATTAACACAGAAATTTTCGGTATTCAGCGAGACATTATTCCAAAAGCTCTAACACCTCTCCACAAGCATCGAAAAAATAAATTTTCTCGAATAATTTTCTCAAGTGCTTCATTTTGCCTTTTATCTTTTGGGATGTATAAGACTTTTGTAAGCTTCAAATTCATTTGAACTTAAAAACCTGGTTTTCTATAAAAGGTTTGAAAGAAAAGTTTGAAAGGAGAGAGTGCCAGAGCTTGAAAAGGAAATAAAGAGTAACTGAAGAAAAAGAACTGAAGAAGAACTGAAGAAAAATAACTGAAAAATACAAGTTTAAAAAAGAAAAATTGGAAATATCATATAGAATCAGAAATGACTTCCTCTCCACCTTCTTTTGTCCTTATTCTCACATTTCCCAGAAAGCTTTTTGCGATTCCTCCAAGTTCGTATAGTTCTTCCCTTTCCAGAGCCCGTATTTCTCTTAGATTTTCCTGCAAGCTGTATTCCGGAATCCCCTGCTGCAATACATACATAACTTCCCTGTTTTTAATATGTTCCGAGATCCAGGCAGCTATGCTGGCAATTTCTTCCCTGCTTCCGATAAAATCCCTGATTAGCGTTGTCCTGAGTTCCAGTTCCAGGCCGCAGGAATCTGCAATTTCGAGCGTTTCTATTACAGACGCAGTAATCTGTTCAGAAGTCTTTTTCACGGCTTCAGATTGTCCACAGCCCGTAACTTTCCCGTAAAGTTCGGGATCATCCGGAGGAGCTTTTATATCAATAAAAAATTTATCAATCAGTTTTTGTTTAACCAGTTGCCTGGCCATTTCAGGATAGCAGCCGTTTGTGTGAATCCCAATCGCAAGCCCCATTTCTTTTGCAAACTCTGCAAGAGGCACAATTGCTTCCTGCATCAGGGGTTCCCCTCCTGAAAATACGACTGCACTCACAAAGGGTTTAGATTTTTTAATCTGTTCTTTCACAAAGTCCAGTTCTACGGATTCCCATCCCTGCAGGTAGGGATGGTTCTGGCAGTAAGGGCAACGAAGCGAGCATCCCCGAAAAAAGACAGTGATTGCTGCTTTCCCTCTCCAGTCCAGGGTCGAGAGTGGGACAGCACCTGCGTAGTTTACTTTCATGGCCTACCGTTTCTCACATTTTTATATAAAAAGGGTTAAGGAACTCTTACCTGAGTTCCTCTGTACTGTATCGTTTTCTGTCCAGGAGTTCCTGGCGCTTGCCTTTGTTCCAGCCTTCCACGGACTGAAGGTATCCTGTAATCCTTGAGAGGTGCTGCACGTTTTCAGACTTACACTTCGGGCATCTGTCCAGCAGGCCGTCGGCTACATACCCCTCGTCAGTGCACACAGTCATATCCCTGGTAAAGGCAAAGTAACCGGTCTGGGTATTCTTTGCTATATGCATGGCAAGCTCCTGCAAGCCGTCAGGATCTGGCTTTCCTTCCCCAAGCCAGATATGCATGATATTTCCGCCGTCTACAATCGGGAAGAAAG
Source organism: uncultured Methanosarcinales archaeon (assembly GCA_964610495.1). Lineage (GTDB taxonomy): Archaea > Halobacteriota > Methanosarcinia > Methanosarcinales > Methanosarcinaceae > Methanosarcina. The sequence goes on along the minus strand of CAZSVY010000085.1, from coordinate 1,447 downwards.
TGTGTTCATACCTTATTCTTTCAGGCAGAGACACATCTGCACCAGGCGGGACATGAGTCCCGTTGGTATAGTAGATTGGCAGGTCATGAGTCTGGCTTAGCTCTCTTTTTGCGGCCTTCACATCCCCTTTAATTGTGAGCTCGGCTTTGTCAGCATATTGCTTATGCAGGAGGTCCGAGACTGCAAAACGCTGGGCTGTCGTTTCCGCAGGCGTTCTTGCAAGAGCAATTTCCATGCCGGTTTCCTGTGAAAGCTTTTGAGCATGCATCTTCATCTCAAACATAGCCCTGATTGCAAGCTTATATGCATCCGGAGACTCGTGGATCTGGCGGCCTGTATGGTACTGGACCATTTCATTAATCCCTACTATTCCTATAGTATATACCAGGCTTTCAAAATCCACAGCTATTGCCCCTTTTTCCCCGGTATTCGGATCTTTGGGACACTGGGCTGCAAACGGAATCCTGTTTTTCTTGATCAGGCTATTCATCCATTTTCGCTTGATTTTGAAGATTTCCACACCCCTGTTCATCAGGGTCTTGAGCTCATTGAAAAGTTTTTCATCATTATGTTCAGCCCTGTATGCGGCCCTGGGACAGTTTAAAGACAGGACCATCCATGAGCCCATTGAAAAGTGTTTTCCGTCCTTGAAATGAAGCTTGTCATTGAATTCTTTATCATCCGTAGGGTTTGAAGAAAACTGATACGCGCAGCATTGATAACATGAAATTCCCTCTCCTGCGCCCCTGTATTCCGGAAGCTGGTTATCAAAATAGGGAGTCCCGAATTTGGCAGCCAGCTCAAAGGTCATTCTGTACAGCCCTCTGTAAGTCGGAAGCTCAGGGTGTGCCCTGTTGAATTCTTCGTTTTCTTCCATAAAGTCAGGCTCAATGGAAATCTCGGGCTTGGGGAAACTGAAAGGTTTGCCCCAGGCATCTCCTTCAAGCATGACATCCATCAGAGCCTTAAATCCAAGGCGAACTTCTTTTTCGAATTCTCCATAGGTTTTGAGCGGAGCCTGCTTGCCGTCCCAGACCTTACCCATAGCAACAATCGGAATGTTTTTCCAGAGCTTTGGAACACCGGGGGAAAGCTGTACGGATGAAAAGACCGTCTGTCCGCCTCTTGCGCACATCATCTGCATCATTTCATAGACGAACATCTGCATAAGCTGTCTTATCTCGGTTTCGGACTTGCCTTCCAGATAGGGAGCCATAAAAGTGAGGAAATTGTAAAAACCCTGCCCGCCTGCGAAATTGGTCTGAGCCGAACCCATAGCTTTCACCGCATGAAGGAAAGCTACTTCTGCATTCTTTGCAGGCTTTGCCACGCTGGATTGGGTTCCTACCCCGTCAGGCATAAGCCCGTAGTAAAAAAAGTAACGAAGATCCCAATCCTGGCAAAAAGGCCTGGTGCCCATGTATTCAAGGTCGTGGATATGAAAATC
>CAZSVY010000084.1:0-13288 GCA_964610495.1 uncultured Methanosarcinales archaeon | reverse complement strand
TTCTTATCCTTTTTATTTCTTATTTCTTATTTTATTCTCTTTATTTCTTATCCTTTTTATTTCTTATTATCACTACTAATCCTTACTTAATTGTTGTTATAAATTTATAGTCTCATAAATTACATGCTCCTTATTAACCTGATTTTTTTCAAATGGCTTTTTTTCATGCTCCTTTTTCTCTTTTGCATTTTACATCCTGCTAATTAGTCTTATTCTGTTTACTGGAAAATGATCAACCAGACAATTTACAGAATTATCCGTTTAATTGCAAAAAAAGTTTTACGGAAAAAGTATTTTTCCATAAGTTAGGCTTATAACTGAGTTTATATCGGATTTTTAGCACAACTCTATGTTTTTCTATGATTCAGTATTGATCCTATATACCGTACTTAGACAGGATTATCATGTTTTATTTCTAACTTTAGCGTTGTATTTTCAAGATACATTTATATATCACCTTCCTCTATATAGTTCCTTCAAGATTAATTAGAATACCCTCAGGGGGTTTACTTATTACCAAGGATAAAAGAAAAGTTCAGTTTACCGGAAATTCTACCTATATTGTGTCCCTCCCCATAAAATGGGTCCGGGATATAGGGCTTGAGGCCGGGGACACCCTTACTCTCACACCCATGCCTAACAGAACCCTGCTTGTTTCTTCCAGTGCGACTTCAAAGGAACATTCCGCCCTCAAGGCAACAATCGATTATATTCACTCAGACAGTGCAGAAAATAATCTCAGGATTCTTATTTCTCATTATCTTGTTGGCTATGATGTTATCAGGCTGACTACCAAAAAAGGCTTCAGTGCGTATGACCGAAAGTTCATCAAGGATTCCGTGCGTCAGAAGCTGATAGGGCTTGAACTTATAGAAGAATCCAGGAATGAGCTGGTCTTCCAGTGCCTTCTGAACTACAATGACCTTCCCCTTGCCCGCGTAATTAAAAACATGTATGGGCTTGTGCTCTCCATGCTTGAAGATTCCATGGCTGCTCTCAAAGATCATAGCGTGGAAATTGCTGAAGATGTCATCCAGAGAGACGACGATGTGGACCGCTTTTACCTTCTTTCCGTCCGCCAGCTCAAGGCTTCAATTGAAGATATCGAACTCTCTGAAAAAATCGGAATTCGGCATCCCAGAGAGTGCCTGGGATACAGACTGATCACAAAAAGTATTGAGCGTGTAGGAGATCACGCTGTAAAGATAGCAAAAAGTGTCCTGAAAATGGACTCCGGAATCAGCGATGATGACCCCATCTTCAAGATGGCTGAACTCTCCCGCAAGGTTTTCGAAAGCTCAATAGACTCAATGACCGAAGAAGACCTGCAGGCTATCAACAAGATTGTTGTAGAAGCCAAGAAAGTCTCCCAGTTCGGGGTTTCTCTAGAGCCACGGAACGAAGGTTCAGGTAATATTGAACTCAGCATGATCCTGGAAAGCCTGAGACGGGTTTCGGAATACAGTGCTGATATTGCGGAAGTCGCAATCAATATGAACATTAAGCAGGTCTGAAATTCAGAGATAATAAACGTATTAGGTGCAGGAATAGAGGTTATTATAGATTCAGAGGTTATTATAGATTCTCGAAGTTCTTTAAACACAGGAATGTAATGTAATCCTGTGAGCCTGTTTAAGTCAGGAATCAATAGTAGACTCCTGAAGTCTCCTTACTTATACTATCTCTGTTTTCTTTCCTTTTATTCCCTTATCCCTTTTTGAGTTCCTGTCCGGTTTCTCAAAAAGTTTAAAGATTTTCGAGCATGTTTTAAGCTTTCTCTTTTAAAAATACAACAAAAGCTATATGTCTATCTAAAACCGTAAACCATGCCTATGGATTTCCAGATCTTGGATGCTGATTATGAAGTCGTTAGTGACAGCAGCCCCGTCATCCGCCTCTTTGGCAGGGGAGCGGACGGCAAGAGCGTTTGCTGTTTTGTTCCCGATTTTGAGCCTTACTTCTATCTCAAGGCTTCTGGAGACCTTCATGCCGCAGCCAGGCTTATCAAAGATACTTTCGCGCAAGTTAAAAAAGTTGAAATTGTTGAGAAATTCGAGCCCATTGGGTATCAGAAAACAAAAAAAGAGATGCTCAGGGTTACTACCCATCTGCCCAGAGATGTGCCCGAGATCAGGGACGATATTCTGAAGCTCCAGGAAGTAATGAAGGCTGAAGGCAGCAAATGGGAAGTCTATGAGACCGACATTCTCTTCAGAAACCGTTTTTTAATCGATAGACATCTCGGGGGTATGGTCTGGGTATCTGCAGAAGGAAACGCAGTTGACCCTGCAAGATATTTCCGGGCAGGTAACTCAGGCAGTTCTCGCTGTGAAAATTTCGCATGCGATTCTTCAATCCTTGCGTCCGGGTTTAAAAAAGTTGAAAATCTTACCATCGCCCCTCTGAAATATCTCTCTTTTGACATAGAGTGCCTGCCTCTTGATGGGGGAATGCCCTCTCCGGACGTTTCACCTATAGTCATGATCAGTTTCTCCTTCGAGCCGGAGTACAGAGGGCACAAAACCCTTGTGCTTCTGGCAAGACCTGCGGAAGGTATGAATTCCGATGTTCTTCCCTGCAAGGACGAGACTGAGATGCTAAACCGATTTTTCGAGATCCTCTGCGAGTACGACCCTGACCTTGTAGTGGGATATAACCATCAGGATTTTGACATTCCCTACATAACGGACAGAGTAAGGGCTCTGGTTGCAAAAGGGGAAGCAATAAATCCTATTGTCGGGCGGGACGGCAGCAAGATAGGTTACAGGCGATTCGGGCTTCTTACCCGCACCGAAGTGAAAGGCCGTGTGGTTGTGGATGCTCTTCCTCTCGTAAGAAGAGCTTTCAGTCTCAAACAGTATACCCTGCGCGCGGTTTCAAAGGAACTTTTGAACCGTGAAAAGCTGGATGTCCCTCCTCTTGAGATGGAAAAGTACTGGCTTGATACAGGGGAAAAGTTCAAAAAATTCGTTGATTATGCACGCAGGGACGCAGAGCTTGCCCTGGAACTTATCCTTAGTTTGAAACTCCTTGACAAATATATCGCCCTTGCCCAGGTAAGCGGAAGCCTGCTTCAGGAAATTGTTGACGGGGGCCAGACTTCGATGGTTGAAACGCTTCTTCTCAGAGAGTTCGGACTCCGCGACAGAGTCCTCCTTCCAAAACCTGATGACGGAGTTTCGGCCGAGAGATATGAAATGAGTTCCGATCTCAAAGGTGGAGAAGTCCTGGAACCCAAGAAGGGCCTTCTGGAAAATGTGCTTATTCTTGACTACAAGTCCCTTTACCCAACTATTATGATGGCACATAACCTGTGCTATACTACAGTAGTTACAGGCGACAGGCCCGAAGAAAGGACTATCAGGCCTCCGTCCGGAGGAGAGTTCGTGCCTCCCGACGTTTACAAAGGCATCGTGCCTTCTATCCTCGAAGATTTACTTAATCAGAGGACGCAGACAAAGAAAAGGATGAGACGGGCCTCTGACGAAAATGAGTACAGAGTACTTGATGCTACTCAGCTCGCCGTAAAAATCCTGTTAAATAGCTTTTACGGTTATTCCGGGTATGCCCGGGCAAGGCTCTACAGCCTGACGCTTGCAAACGCCGTGACAAGTTTCGGAAGAAGCAATATCCTGAATACCCGGGAAATTATCAATAACACTATAGGAAAAATCGTTCTCAGGGGTGAAGCAGCTCTACTCCTTGATGAAGCCGGAGAACTCTCTCCCCCGGATAAGGTAGTTGAGCTGTCGGTTGCTTACGGAGATACGGACAGTGTCTTTGTCCACTGTAAATCCGGAGGAGACCTCTCCCTTGAGGAGGTTAGCCTTGTAGGTAACAGGCTTTCAGATATCGTTTCTGCCTCCCTGCCCGACCCAATGGAGCTTGAATTCGAGTCTGTTGCGAAACGTGCTCTTCTTATCGCAAAGAAACGTTACGCTCTCTGGCTCTTTGAGCCCAGGAATTCAGGCTGGGAAAATAAGATTAAAGTAAAAGGCATGGAAACAGTCCGAAGGGACTGGTGCGAACTGACCTCGATAACTCTTAACAGGGTTCTTGAGCTTGTGCTTATAGAAGGTAATGTTGACCAGGCTGTAGAACATGTCCGCAAGGTGGTCAGCGAAGTCAGGAATCTTGACCCGGCAAGAGACTCCGAAATTGTCGAAAGCCTTGTTCTCACGCGTACCCTTACACGGAGAACGGAGAGCTACAAGAACAAGCAGCCTCACCTTACAGTCGTGGAAAAACTGAAGGAAAGGACTGGTGTCGTACCTTCTATAGGAACGAGGATACCCTTTGTCATTACTGCAGGAAAAGGGCTCTTTGTCGATCGGGCTGAAGACCCTGACTATGTCAGGGAACATAATATCCCGATAGATGTCGACTACTACGTTAAGAAACAGATTTTGCCCCCTGTAGAGCGTATTCTTGAAGTTTTCGGGGTTAATATCTCTTCACTCGACTTTGATTCCAAGCAAAAAGGACTATTTGATTTTGAAGCTAAGAAACCTGAAGGAAAGAAACAGGAAAAACCTTCTTCCGAAAGGGAAAATAAGATGAAGGCTCAGGAAGAGAATTTATTTAAGGAAAATGGGCGTGCAGAGCAGAGTTCCCTTTTCGATTTCTGAGTCTGCCTTTTTCTGGTTTCTCGTCTCTTTTTTGTATTTATTTTTCTTACTGCTATTTTCCTTTTTGTCTATATTTTATATAGGACATATATACTATACTACTTTATTTCATACTTCTGGCCTATATATACTTCTCTATATTATATAAAGCGAATCTTTATATATTCTTCACTTTTATTGTGCATTATACTGGATACAACTTAGGTAAATATAATTATTAGTTTATTATTTAGAGGAGTGTTTCTAACATGGCAAACAGGTTAAAGAGATATACAATTCTCATATTGTTGATGGTAGGGCTTGTGTTCCTGGGAATCGGATGTACCGGAACTGAAAATGGTGAAGGTCCTTCTCCGGCAGAAGAAACTCCTGCAGGCGAATCTGAAGACATCTTTTTAAAAGGGTCGGATACGGTTCTTCCTCTTGCACAGGCTGAGGCTGAAGTGTTCATGATTGAAAACCCTGAAAAAAGTGTAACAGTCACTGGAGGAGGGTCCGGGGTTGGAATTGCAGCGCTCATTGACGGTGAGGTAGATATTGCCACTGCATCCAGAGAAATGAAAACTGACGAAATTGAGGCTGCTCAGGCAAACGGAATCAGCCCTGTGGAGCATACCATTGCTTATGATGGGATTTCCGTAGTCGTAAACCCCGATAATCCTGTATCTGAACTCACCTTTGGCCAGCTGCGCGGCATTTACAACGGAAGCGTCAGCAACTGGAATGAGGTTGGAGGCGAGGACAGGCCAATCGCAGTAATTTCCAGGGACAGCAGTTCAGGTACTTACGAATACTTCAAGGAAGCTGTTTTGCTCGGGGACGAATACCGGCCTGACGCCCTTACCCAGCCTGCTACAGGCGGGGTTGTCGGTGAAGTTTCCCAGAATCCTAACGCAATAGGATACATCGGTGTTGCATATCTCGATGAAAGCATAAAGGCCCTGAGCCTTGACTCAGGAAACGGCTCTGAAGCCCCAACTCCTGAAAACATCATCAGTGGCGCATACCCGCTTTCCAGGCCTCTTTATTTCTATACAAATGGGGAACCTGCAGGCCTCACAAAAGAATTCGTTGACTTCGTAATGAGCGAGAATGGGCAGAGCCTTGTAAGTGAAGTTGGATACTTCCCTGTACAAGAATAAAGACAAAAAAATTTATAGGGAAAAACATGTTTAACAGGAAGTATAAGGAAAAAGCAATCGAATCAGTGCTTTTTTCCGTAAGTACCCTTACGGTTGTAATTCTTTTCCTTATATGTCTATTTTTATTCAGGGACAGTTTACTTCTCTTTAGAGATGTCTCTCTTCTGGATTTTCTCACAGGCAAATTCTGGTACCCTACATCCGTAAACGCGCAGTTCGGGTTACTACCTCTATTTTTCGGTTCACTTCTTGTAACTGCCGGAGCAATTCTTTTTTCAGTCCCACTTGGCATTGCTTCTGCGATATATATTTCTGAGATCGCACACCCGAAAGTTGCGGATTTTTTGAAACCTTTTATTGAGATTCTGGCAGCCATCCCTTCTGTAGTATTCGGGTTCTTCGGGCTTGTAGTACTCGTTCCTCTTATGCAGGAAACTTTCAACCTTCCTACCGGACAGACTGCCCTCACAGGTTCGATTATGCTCGGGATTATGGCACTTCCTACAATTATCACTATCTCCGAGGACGCAATAAGTTCGGTTCCCAGTACTCTCAAGCAGGGTTCACTTGCTCTCGGGGCTACAAGATGGCAAACCATATACAAGGTCATAGTTCCTGCGGCTCTGTCGGGAATCTCAGCGGCGGTAATGCTTGGCGTAGGAAGGGCTATAGGGGAGACTATGGTCCTTATGATGGTAACCGGAAACACTGCAGTAATTCCTTCTTTTCCCGGTGGTTTTCTAGATTCTGTAAGAACAATGACCGCTACAATTGCGCTTGAGATGGGAGAAGTTCCTCAGGGCAGTAATCACTTTTATGCCCTTTTTGCAGTAGGGTCCGTACTTTTCATTATAACTTTCCTGATTAATCTGATTGCAGATTCTATTAAAAAGAAATATCGTTTTAAGGTGGACTGATCATGGGTTTGAGTTCGAAAACAAGTGAAAAAATCGCTTTTTCCCTGCTGACTCTTGCCACACTGACAGTCGTAGGTTTTGTGCTGGTAATTCTGTTCTACATCATTTCAAACGGATATGAGGCAATTAGCATTGAATTCCTTACCGAAATGCCCCGCAGAATGATGACTGAGGGCGGGATCTATCCGGCAATCATAGGTACCATAGCCCTGATCATAGGCTCCATGCTTGTAGCCCTTCCTGTAGGAATTATGGCTGCCATATACCTGAGCGAATATGCAGGAGAATCCCGCACTACCTGGCTAATCGAAATGGCGATCAACAACCTTGCAGGAACGCCTTCGGTGGTTTTCGGGCTTTTCGGGCTTGCACTGTTTGTGAAATACTTCGGTTTTGGCCCTTCCATACTCTCGGCCTCTCTTACGCTTGCTCTCCTGATTCTGCCGGTAATCATCCGTGCTACTGAAGAAGCCCTGCTTACGGTTCCTAAGGAATATAGGGAATCATCCCTTGCACTTGGGGTCAGTAAATGGCAGACAATAAGGCACGTGGTACTGCCAGCTGCCATACCCGGAATTGTTACAGGGTCAGTCCTGAGCACAGGGAGAGTTGCAGGGGAGACCGCTCCGATTCTTTTCACAGGGGCTGCTTACTTTCTGCCAAGGCTGCCTGATTCCATCTATTCCCAGTTTATGGCGCTCCCTTACCACCTTTTCGTGCTTGCAACGGCCGGGACAAATATTGCAAAAACCAGACCTATTCAGTATGGTACGGCTCTGGTTCTGTTGCTTATCGTCCTGGGTTTGAATCTTGTAGCCGTTCTGATTCGCAGGCATTACAGGAATAAACTGAACATCTAATTATAGTTTTATTAATAATGTATCAGGCTTTATATGATAACGAGGTCCCTAAATGACTGAAGCTGTTCAAAACGTATCTCAACCTCAGATAGAAGTAGAAAATCTTAATCTGTGGTACGGGGAGAAGCAGGCGCTTAAAAATATTTCCATGCAGATTCCCAGAAACAGCGTAACTGCCCTTATAGGCCCTTCAGGCTGTGGCAAATCCACTTTCATCCGCTGCTTAAACAGGATGAACGATCTTATTAAGAACTGCAGGATCGAAGGTAAAGTTTCGATAGAAGGCAAAGATATCTACGGGCCAGATGTGGATGTTGTTGAGCTTCGAAAAAAGGTGGGAATGGTTTTCCAGAAGCCCAACCCTTTTCCTATGTCGATTTATGATAATGTCGCGTACGGTCCGCGTATACATGGCGCAAACAGGAAAGATCTTGACGGCATTGTTGAAAAGGCCCTTCGTTCGGCTGCCATCTGGGAAGAAACCTCAGACAGGCTTAAGTCTTCTGCCCTCTCCCTCAGTGGAGGGCAACAGCAAAGGCTTTGCATTGCCAGAACCCTGGCAGTAAACCCCAGAACAATTCTTTTCGATGAGCCCACAAGTGCTCTTGATCCCATCTCTACTTCAAGGATTGAGGATCTGATTATGAACCTTAAAAAAGATTATACCATAGTAATCGTAACTCATAATATGCAACAGGCAGCGAGGATATCAGACTATACCGGATTTTTCCTTATGGGAGAACTGATTGAGTTCGGCCAGACCAGGCAGATTTTCCATAATCCTCAAGAACGGAGTACTGAAGATTACATCACTGGCAGGTTCGGGTGATTGGAATGGTTCGAGAACGATACTTAAAACAGCTGGATCTGCTCAAGGAGTCCGTACTCTCGCTTGGAGAGATGGTTGAACTGGTTTTCAGGGATTCCATGACCTCAGTTATAGATCTCGATATCAAGCTTGCCGAAAAGACAATTGCCCTTGAGCCAGAAGTGGACAAGCTTGAGGAAGATATTGAGGCTTCTGTTTTTGACCTGCTCGCGCTTCAGCAGCCCATGGCCAGCGATCTCCGGCTTGTCGTATCTACTCTCAAGATCTCGGCAGATCTCAGGAGAATTGCGGGATTATCAATAAATATCGCCAAAATTCCCGGAAGAATGGAGGGTGGGCACGTAAAACCCCTTACCGATACGAAAAGAATGGCAGATATTGCCGCATTTATGCTTGAGAATTCCCTCAGGGCTTTTGAGACCCAGGATGTCAAACTTGCAAAAACCGCAGCAGCAATGGATGAAGAGGTCGACAAACTCTTTTACGCAGTCTGGGTCGAACTGATAGAAATGATGGCAAAAGATACAAGTATCATTTCCAGAGCCACAAATTTGCTTTTCCTGATTCGTTACTTGGAAAGAATTGCAGACCACTGCTGCAATATCTGTGAAAGTGTAGTCTATCTTGCTACGGCTGAAAGGATCAAGTTGAATTGAAAAGGCTTTTGGTCTTTTCTTTTTATTTTTTATTTCTCTTTTTTATTTCTATTTTTATTTCTATCTTTTATCCAGCTTTTTCCAGTATCCAATCCCGAGTCTGGTTTTTGTTTAGCTTCATGATGGCTTTTTAAGGCTTTTGACTATTTTTTCTGATAATTTCTTTGATTTTCTCTTCTAACCATTTCCTGTTCTCTCTGATGTACAGGTTTTAAGTACATTTATAAGCATATAGACGCCCATGCCTGATATTCTTATCAAAAATACACGGATTTATTACAATAATTCGCTCCAGCCTGCCGAGATCATTATTGAGGATGGCAAAGTTACTAAAATAGGAAAAGATCTAAGGGTCTCGAGCTCGGATATGATAATAGATGCGGGTGGGGCTCTTACCCTGCCTGCCGGGATTGACGTACATGTGCATTTCAGGGAACCCGGAATGACCTCAAAGGAAAACTGGTATACGGGCTCCTGTGCGGCAGCTGCCGGAGGAATTACCACTGTCATAGACCAGCCTAATACAGTGCCTCCCACGACTGACAGGCGGGCTTTCGAACAAAAACTTAAACTTGCCAGGGGAAAGTCTATTATTGATTTCGGGATCAATGGTGGGGTAACAGGCAATACCGAGAAATTAAAAGAACTCTGGAAACTGGGGGTTACGGCTTTTGGGGAAATTTTCATGGCCGAGTCCACAGGCGGGCTAAATATTAATGAAGAAACCTTTGAAGAAGCGCTTGCCGAAATCAAACGTCTCGGCGCGCTTGCGACCATCCATGCCGAAGATGAGAAAATGCGTCTTGAGCTGGAAGAGCTGTTAAAAGGGGATACTTCCTATGAGTACCATTCAAGGGTACGCCCCAATGCGTGTGAAGCGGTTGCGGTCCAAAAAGCCCTGGAGCTTGTTTCCAGACTGAAAATCAGGGCGCATCTTTGCCACATGAGTACGCTTGAAGCTACAGGTATGATACGAAAGGAAAAATACCTTGCAAGAAGGGAAGATAAAGAAGCTCTTTTTACCTGTGAAGTTACTCCTCATCACCTTTTCCTCTCTACACGAGATTGGGAAAAGCTCAGGTCTTTTGGAAAAATGAATCCTCCCCTCCGGGGAAGCCACAGTATTAAAGCTCTCGTAAACGGGATTAACGATGGCACTATTGACATGGTAGCTTCGGATCATGCCCCGCATCTGGAATCTGAAAAAGATGTTGATATAAGAGTTGCTCCTTCGGGTGTGCCCGGGGTCGAGACCCTTATGCCTTTAATGCTTGCTGCTGTCCGAAAAAACATCCTGCCGCTTTCACGGATGATCCTGCTTACAAGCTGGAATCCGGCAAAAGCCTTCGGGCTGGACCGCAGATCCAAAGGCAGGCTTGAGGTAGGTTTTGATGCAGACCTGATTATTGTAAATCCCCGCGAGCTCCGCCCTATAAAGGCTGAGTTTCTGCACAGTAAAGCGGGCTGGACTCCCTTTGAAGGCATGGAAGGGGTTTTTCCAGAGTATACTCTCTCCAGGGGCGAAATAATCTGGACTGAGGAGTCGATTAATGCAAAACCTGGAAGGGGCAACTTCCTGGAAGGCAGAGGGAAGAGATCCGAAGAGGACAAAGAAGCCCTCGAAGAGGCTGACGAAGCTCAGGACTGAAGAAAAAAGTTTTAAGAAAGTTTACCCGAGAACAGAAAGAAACTGAATACCAGTTTCCAGGAGAATCCAATTACATCATAAGGTCTTTGGGATATAGTATTGTGATCTCCTGGAGATTGGCTTCTCTTCTTTCTTAATAAAAGTCAACCGAGTCCAGCTGGGACTGTAAAAGCTCCTGATGCTTTTTTTCCAGAAACTTGTAGACTGCACCGTGGGTCGCTCCATCGAGCAGCATCCTTATAGCTGTCCGGATTATAGTGTTCTGTTCGGGGTGCCCAAGTATGGATACGGTTTTTCCGTATACCGAGATCTTGACATTTATCAGGGTTTCTGCAAGCTCCCTGGTTCTTCCGTTTCTTCCTATTATCCGGCCCTTTATCCGCTGCAGTTCTTTTGGAGTAGTAGCAACATCGGAAAGGTCGATGACTTCGAGCATAAGCATCTCGTCTTCCAGAAGTTCGAGAGCTTTTTCGGGACTAAAACCTCTTCCTATCGCTTTGAGAGTTTCCAGAACCCTGAATTCTTTCAACGGGTCTTCCTCACAGGTGACGTCTATCTTTCCGCTTTCGCTATCGATCTCCAGCTGGCACGCGGTTTTGTCCTCGATAAACTTTTTTGTTTCTCCTTTCGGACCTATTATTGCTCCAACTCTTTCTTTGGGGATTTTGACATACTGAGTCATATTATTCCGCCTGTATTTTTTTAAATAGCTCTTCAGGTTTGTCCTTTATCCCATAGCGGCTGAAGAACCTGAGTATATTTTGCACGTCCCTGTAGAGGAACTCCCGGGCGTTAGGATGCTCCAGGGTTACGGATTGTCCCATATCAATAAATATGGGAGTCAGGTTGTTCGGGTCGATCAGGATATTATACTCGCTCAGATCGGCATGCACAAGGTTTGCTTTTTTATGGAGGAGACGCATGTATTCGACGACCGTGTCAAAAATAAGCTTTGCTTCATCGTCCTCAAGATGTGTATTTTTGAGGAGCGGATAAGGTACCTCTTTTTCTCCCATAAATTCCATGATAAGAATATTCTTCTCAGCAAGCACAGGCTCCGGGACCCGCACTCCTGCGCTTTTCGCACGCTTCAGGTTTTGAAGCTCCTTGCGTGTCCATGCAAAAATGATGTCTCGCTTGTTATTTCGAATATTCGTGAAGCGAGGATCCTTCATAATGTAGGCATCCATGGCCTTGAAGGTGCTGCTGGCAATCCTGTATATTTTTATAGCCAGTTCTTTATCCGGGCCTTCGGCATAGAATACGTTTGCTTCCTTTCCTGTACTGATAGATCCCCCCATTGCCTTTATTATGCCCTTATTGGAAAGGGTATAAAGAATTTTAAGAGTGGGTACATCGAATACGTTTTCTTCGACCTTCAGCCGCTCGGAATCTTTCTCCCTGGCCCGAGACTTATCTGTAGCGCTATCGATGCGCCTTATTTTCTTTTCCTGGTCCATTACCATTTACCCTTTCAGGTATCCTTTTCTTTCAAGCCAGTCTACCTGCGGCCTTGTGTATTTCCAGATTACATCGGCTTTTTCGTTCTGGAACTCCCAGGGCACGACAATAACGACATCTCCTTCTCGAATCCAGGTTTTCTTCTTCATTGAACCCGGAATCCTTCCCATACGAACGACCCCATCAATGCAACGAAGCCTCAGCCGGTTTGCCCCCAGGAGACTCTCTACAGTTGCCAGGATTTCGTTGTTTTCCCTGCGCGGTGTGCGTACTCTTGTAGCGGTTTCTTCCGTATTGGGTTTGGCTTTGGATGTAGGTTTCTTTAAGTCTGCCAGTTTGATACCCCATTATATGTAGTTTATATTTATTATTTTACTTTTTTTTTATACTCTTAAATCCCTTATATATCGTTTTTTCGAGTTTTAAGGTTATTCGTTCTGCAGCTTTCAACTTTCTGTTATTATTTTAATGCTGCGCTTTTCTGCTTTCTTTTACTCCGTTCTTCTTATTATTTTTTTCTAAGTAACCAGACAGGCGACAGGTATATATACTGGACATTCCTTTGTATGTCTCACGCACAAAACAAGTGCGGGTCGCTCTTGAAATTGTAATTCGAGGGTGAGGATCAGGAGTTTAACAAAACAGATTTTCATCAATTGTTAAGTTTGTTTTTTGAGAATGTCTCCTGAACAAAAAGTTTTATATATTAAAACTGATGTATATGTGTTTCCCGTTTCAGCATGAATTGATTGTGCTGGAAGGGTTTTCTCATGGCTTATCTGGTTGAAATCATTCCTCGGAATGAGGTGGATAGACACCTTTAAATACCATGAGCGCATAATTAAGTATTCCGTTCTAGTGTGATTATTTATGCATGCTAGACTGATTTCTCATAGGTGTGGTATCAAAAATCCTTTTGTTCAAAAGGGAAATAGATATCTTTAAATACTATGAGTGCGTATTTATAACTTCCTGCATCATAAATGCAGCAATTACTATTCATTAATAATGGAGTCAGGAGTTGTTTCCTGTCTGACGAGGATTTTTGTCGGTTCGGTTAATTCTGGGCGGTGAGAGTTTTTCATAAAACATCATCGCGAAACTGAAATAACTGAATTGATAGTTGTTAGTGCAAGTTTCTGCGACC
>CAZSVY010000083.1:0-6347 GCA_964610495.1 uncultured Methanosarcinales archaeon | reverse complement strand
TCAGGGTCCCAAGAGTGTTAATCCGAAACGCCTCATCAGGTCTTTCACAGCTTAGAGGTACGGATACAAGGGCAGCTTCATGAAAGACGCAATCCATGCCCGAAACCGCCTTTTCGACTGAGGGAAAGTCACAGATATCTCCCTGAATGAACTCGATGTTTTTATACTGCGGAATGTTTCCGAGGAAACCTGTTGCAAGGTTATCCAGAATCCTGACAGTGTGTCCTGCTTCCGCAAAATATTCAGCTATATGGGAGCCTATGAAACCTGCTCCTCCTGTAACCAGTACTTTCATGCTTGCAAAATGGGAAAAGTACAAAATAAAATTTTCTATGCAGGCCCGGGGATTTATAAGAGAGGTTGAAACATTCCCAAAGTATGCAAAACATGGCACAGGCTGGAAAAAGTCTTTCAAAAGAGGGAAAAATTTTTCATACAAAGAGACCTTATCAATAAGGGGAGTCAAAAAATTGGGAAACTAAGGGTACTTTTCAGAGAAAATTGAGCCTGATAAAGAAGTATATTATACTCGAAACTGAGATTCGGAAATAGAAAATAATACCAGCCGAGATTAGATTCAAAATATAAAGGTATCCTCTTCCTAATTTCCTTCAAGAGACCGCCTGAAAGGATAAACCGGACTTGGAAAAAGTGCAAAGACAGCAGGTTGATGGAAGGATTACATAAGTATAAATTCAAAGAAGATAGAGTATAAAAAGATTTTACTAGTGGTAAAAATGGCCGGAAATCGAGAACTTTCTCTGGACCTGCTGATTGTTGCAGGTTTTGTATTTATTACTAACATCTTCGTACTCGTGCCTGTACTTAGTGGCAGTTTCCTGCGCACATGCCTGGGTATTTTTCTGGTGCTTTTCTTGCCAGGCTACGCCCTCGCTGGAGCTATCTTTCCGGCAAAAAAAGATCTTGAAGGAATTGAAAGAGCTGCAATCTCCTTCGGACTGAGTATTGCAGTAGTCCCGATACTGGGACTTAGCCTGAACTATTCTACCTGGGGAATCAGGGAGATTCCTGTACTGATAGAGTTTTCAGTTTTTATTCTCCTGATGTGCGTAATTGCATACTACAGAAGAAGCTTGCTGCCTGATGCCGAAGCTTTTGGAGTCTCATTCAAAATATATTTCCCGAGCATGAAGGCCAAAATTCTTGAAAAGCCCGAGTCAAAAACTGATAAGATTATTGCATTTATCCTGGTCCTTTCTATCCTAGCTTCCATGGGAAGCCTCGCCTATATAATAGGTAACCCTAAAGAGGGAGAGCATTTCACTGAGTTTTATATTCTTGGAAAGAACAGGACAACAGAAGACTATCCTACAGAATTTGTACAGGGAGAAAAAGGAACAGTTATTGTAGGAATCGTGAACCACGAGTACAGGCCCGTAGATTATACAATGGAAGTAAGGCTTGAAAACCGGTCTCTACCTCTCCCGGAAAGTCAGAAACAGGTAAGTCTTGGGAATAATATGTCCTGGGAAGAACCGATTACTTTTACGCCACCTTTTGAAGGAAAGAATATGAAGCTAGAGTTTCTGCTCTTTAATGAAACTGAGAAAACCGTGCCTTACAGGAACCTGCATCTCTGGATTAATGTTACTGAGGAGGCCTGAAAATGGCAATTCCGGATTTTCCACCTTCAGAGCTCGAAACAGGAAAAGTCTCTCTGCCGGAGCTCGGGAAAATGTTTAAAGTGCAAACTGAAGAAAAAATCGGATTCCTGAAAAAGATATTCTATGCAGGAATCCCTGTAACTGCAATTACTCTCATCGAATTGTTAATCTTCGGAGGAAGGTTAAAAGAAGCCTCAATAGCTTATACTTTGCTTCTGCTGGCGCTTTCATTTTCAATAACAGTTACGAAAAAGCATGAGATACGGAAAATCTACCAGGCCCTTTTACTTTTGACAATTTTTCGATTGATAAATTTTTCAATGCCGGTCTTTTTCGAAAAAAATCTTTATTCGTTCGTATTTATTTATGCACCTCTGGCGATTCCAATAACTATTGCTACCATTCATCAGAAAATTGTATATGAGAGAAAAAGTGACACTCTGAGGAGGATATGGATCTACTTCCCTCTGTCTGTCCTTACAGGCCTTGCCTTCGGGCAAGCAGAATATGTACTGATCGGCGCCAGAGAGCTTATTCCGGATCTTTCATCGACAAACCTGCTGGCACTCATAATCATAATGATTTTCGTTGTGGCGCTGGTAGAAGAACTCATGTTCAGGGCAATTCTCCAGACGAGCCTGGAAGAATTCTTAGGGCCAGCCGTGGGAATTTTCCTTTCAAGCCTCCTTTTC
Source organism: uncultured Methanosarcinales archaeon (assembly GCA_964610495.1). Lineage (GTDB taxonomy): Archaea > Halobacteriota > Methanosarcinia > Methanosarcinales > Methanosarcinaceae > Methanosarcina. The sequence goes on along the minus strand of CAZSVY010000083.1, from coordinate 4,030 downwards.
GGGATAATGCATTCTACTTACGGCACGCCCTACGAAATGGTATATACCTTTCTTGTAGGAGGTTTTCTAGGATACTTATTTTACAGAACCCGAAGTCTTCTCCTTGTGGTAATGATTCACGGCTCGATAAATGTATTTTTGTTTGGGATTATTCCGCACTTAGGCCCCGGGCTCGGTTTGATATAAAAACTATAAGAAATACCGGAAGAAACCCATGAAAGTTAGAGTATCCGATCTTGAAAAATGAGATAGAAGCTCAGTACAAGGTAAAAGCTGAGTCCTGATCATTATTGAAGTCCTTTTCTTTCAGAGATTATCTCTTTCCTGCTGTGAGAGGAGTTATCTGGAAGATGGTCCTCAAACCCGAATATCGGACGCTGGCAAGCAGCAACATATCCTGAAGCCTTTCAATTTCTAAGTCTCAAGCTCTTTCTGAATTCAAAATTCAATCGGTGGAGACAGAAGATCCGGACCCGAAATTCCAATAGTTACAGGCAATAAAGGGAGGGAAAGGTTTACCTTAACCAGAATTCCTGGGCAGAGGAGGAATTCCCTCAAGTTAGCGCTGGAAGCTTGCTTCATAAGAACCAGTTAAGGAAAAAATCTAAAAACAGAGCAGTAAGGTTAATTTCTCCTGTTTACTAATCAGAATTTTGGTAGGAACCAGACCCGCATTGTCAGTCCAGAAGAGCAGAATAAGAGTCTAAAGAATAAGAGACCTGCCGCCTTCTTCTGGAGGAACCGCAAATTATAAATATATATCTTTAAAAGAAGACTGCCATTCTTTATAAACAGAATTTTATTTGTTCCGGAGAAAAATATATGGCCAGGTGTGCAGACCGTTTCTGGGAGATTGATTGTCTGCGAGGATTTGCCGTCCTCTTGATGCTCCTGTATCACTTTCTTTATGACCTGGACTTTTTCGAGCTTGCGGATATTCAGCTCGGATCCGGCCTTATCCTGTATGCAGGCAGATTCTCAGCTTTACTTTTTATTCTCATCTCAGGAACTGCCCTTTCTATAAGCCATTCAAGAGCCCTTAATAAAGAGTTCGGTGGAAATGAAACCGAAAAATTCTCAAAGTACCTGAAAAGAGGACTCAGACTTTATATAATGGGACTTTTGCTCACAGGCATAACCCGGATTTTTTTACCTGAAGAGTATATTGTCTTCGGAATTCTGCATTTTTTTGGGGTTTCGGCTGTGCTTGTATATCCTTTCCTGAGATATGGGAAAGAAAATTTCTTCTTCAGCCTGTTCTTCGGCCTCTCAGGGCTTTATCTGAGGAATATAACTTTTGGGTTTTCCAGCCTGCTCTGGTTGGGTTTCACTCCAGAAAACTTCAGGACCCTCGACTACTTTCCTATATTTCCCTGGTTTGGAGTACTGCTCGCAGGAGTTTTCCTTGGAAATTCCCTGTACGCAGGCGGAAAAAGGCAATTTGAAATTCCTTATAATGGAAAAAATTCTCTCTTCAGGCTGTTTTCTAGAGTGGGTCAGTATTCTCTGGTTATATATTTCATTCACCAACCACTCTTTCTCGGATTCCTATTCCTGAGCGGACTACTCAATCCGAATATCCTATGAAAACTACTTAAAATTAAATCTGAAAAAGATCTTCTCCCCAGTTCATCTTTGCGACTCTAAAGTTACAGGAGATCCAGAACCTGCTGGTTTTATATATTATCTAGCATACGTAATTTGCATATCTGTTTGCATGCACTGATATACTGATTAACTTCGCCTGCTCCCTGAAAAATAATCAGGATATAACCAGGATAATAATGTCAGAAGGAGATCAGGTTCCTATTTTCAATCCGATAAAGGAGCAGGCAGTGCAAAACCAAAAACAGAAGATGGAGAAAAGAATGTATCTGGAAATTGCAATGTTTGCCTATTTTGTAGTTCTCTTCCTTACCCTTCGGGATATCCGGATCTTTAAAAGAACGGGGTATTATTCTTACAGGAAAGGAGCCCTGAAGGGACTTGCAGCTTCTTCTCTGATTTTGATAGGAGCTATTGCTGTTAAGGCAAAACCGGATCTTGGGCTGCTTTTTGTATTAATAGGACTCTTTATTAACCGTAAAGGAATAAGAGAGCGTGTTTTTACTGGTGCAGGAACTCTTGACCGCTTTCTCGGGAAAACGGATTATCTAAAGAGGAAATAAGAGGACATACATAGGGGCAGAATATATTTAAATGCAGGATATATCCAAATGTCATATAACGAGATTATACTCAAAATTTAATTATCTGCTCCAAAGATGCTGCAAAAATATACATTTAAAGGAGAATTGTCAGTATCTGTTACACGCTCAATTAATTGAAAGAAAGAATGATAAGCCTCAGAGCTTTAGAGTGGAGTGTCGACCCCAAAACTTATAAATCTCAAGTGACCTATTAGTCGACAAAATCATTATCAATCAAAATTTTACATCCAGTTTTCGCTAAACCTATCAATTCGAGAGAAGAAAATAAATACCAAAGGACTATTTTCTGTCTCCGGCTTCACGTTAACCAGAATTCACAGGAAAACATGTGAGATAAACTAGAAGTAGAATTGAATAACTGGACTAAAAAACAGCAAAAACATCCAAGAGGAGATACGATGGGAAATATAAGACAGACAAATATAAAAAGAACAGCATTCGGACTGATTGAAAACCACGGAAATGTCTTCACAAAAGATTTTGAAACTAACAAGATTCTTGTGACAAAGTACACAACCATTGAAAGCAAAGTTATAAGGAACCGGGTTGCAGGTTACGTCACAAGAAAAGTCGCACGCATGAAAGTATACTGAGCAGAGAATTTACTTCCGGGACACAGGTGGGGATATCTGACATGTTTGAAGGAGCAATGCCTGCCCTGATAACTCCTTTTACAAAGGATGACAGGATTGACAGGGAAGGCCTACAAAGGAATATTGCATTTGTTGAAGAGGGAGGAGTTGCAGGGATCGTGCCCTGTGGCACTACCGGAGAATCCGCGACTCTTTCCGCACTTGAGCATGAAGAATTAATAGATATTGCAGTTGAATGTTCAAAGGTTCCTGTGATTGCAGGAACAGGCTCAAATAACACAGGAGAAGCTCTCCAGTTTACAAAACACGCTGCAGACGCGGGTGTTGACGGTGTGCTTCTGATTTCTCCCTATTATAATAAGCCAAATTCTGCAGGCCTGCTTGCACACTTCAAGAAGATTGCAGAGGCAGTCGATATTCCTATGATTCTGTATAATGTTCCTTCCCGTACAGGACAGGACATGCCAGTAGAAGTTATTGCCGAACTTGCAAAAGTCGAAAATATTGTGGGAATTAAAGAAGCCAGCGGAAGTGTCAGTAAAGTTTCCCAGATTCTGGAAATTACTGCAGATTATGATTTTGTGGTTCTTTCAGGCGAGGATAATTTGACTCTTCCGATTCTTTCTGTAGGAGGCAGAGGAGTCATTTCCGTTGCTGCAAATATAGTGCCTGACAGAATGTCCAGAATGGTAAATGCAGCTCTTGCCGGAGACTATGAAACTGCAAGAAAGATCCATTTTGAGATTGCCCCTCTAATTCGTGCCCTTTTCCTGGAAACAAACCCGATTCCGGTCAAAAAAGCTGCAGAACTTGCAGGCCTTGCAAGCGGGCACCTTAGACTTCCACTCGCGCCCCTTAGCGAGACAAATACTGAAAAGGTTGCAGATGAACTCAGGAAACTGGGGGTTTTGGAATGATTAACGCAGCAGTACTCGGAGCCTGCGGCAGGATGGGCTCTTTAATTGTGGAGAATATTACCAGTTCTACGGATATGCAGCTTGTTGCTGCTTTTGACATCAATAATTTCGGAAAGGATGCAGGGGAATTTGCCCATGTCGGGAACCTGGGAGTCCAGATCTCGGATGTTAAAGATCTGGAAACTATCCTGAAAGAAAGCAGAGCTAATGTCCTTATCGACTTCACCGCAGCTGGCGCAACCTCAGTTAACGCCCCAATAGCAGCCAGAGCCGGAGTAAATCTCATAATAGGAACTACAGGGCTAACTCC
>CAZSVY010000082.1:0-7327 GCA_964610495.1 uncultured Methanosarcinales archaeon | reverse complement strand
GTTGACACACTTGGTTACGCGATCCTATTATAAAATATTTTTGGTATTTTAACAAACAAATTTACACAGTATGCCGTTATTTCGGGTTTTTACAGGCTTTTTTTGGGGAACGAAAGTAGAATTTTGCCAGGAAAATCTAATCGATTGCCTTATTGGATCCGTAAATACAATTAAAGGGTAAAAATGAAGGCTAAGGCGAAAAAAAGATATATATGACCTAAAAATAATCAAAAATGTGAATAAAATATAGCCTTATAATTGCACTAGACGACCTAAAAACGCATTTGGTAAGCCTACAGCTCGTAAAATGATAAAATCTGGATATTTTTTCCAGAATTTTTGGCTCTCTACTTATGCTGTAACAATATAATTAAATATTTTAAATAAGTAACAACAAAAACTTTTCAAAAGAATTCCTTTAATAGGTTGCGTGTTTGAGTGATAAGTTCCAAGTAAATATAAAGAGTTTGTTGAGTCCAAATAATTTGCTAAAATTCGAATGGAAACCGTTAAGGAACAGCGTAAAAAGGCATTTAACGGTTGAGATGGTCAGGCTTTGAGGATAAATTTTCCAGCTAAATATTTTTATTGTTTAATTACTAAGAGAGCCTGCTAAGGTTCAGAAAGATATCACTCGATCATAAGAACATTTATTAGTATGTTCAGGGTAAGCTGAAGCTGGACCCTCAGTTCCAGTATACTAACTTTTCTCTGACTCAGTCATTTGACTCTTGCTTTAGTGTTCGTTTTGATGTTGATTTTCTATTGATACGGGTTTGCTGGTTTTATTTTTGTACTTCACCTGAACCCAACGATAATAGACTTTGAATTCTTTCTCGTCGGGCGCTACGAAGGATCTGCAGCAGGGACAGCTCCAACTCCTCTCGCCTCGCTCGCTAAGACATGATCGATTTGAGGTGCGGCATGAGGGTCAAGGGCACAGGCCGCTTTCTCCGAGTATCTCTGTGATGGCTGTTTTTTTCTTTGCCTTCAAAAGCATAGTCGTGGTAAAAAGATTATACTTACTCTTATCTTTCCGGCTATGGACCCAGGATATTTTACTCCGGTCCAGCTATCAGGGGTAAGGCTATTTTCAGAAGGGTATAGTAGAGTTACGGTAACCAGAGATTAAAAGACAGGTTATCTAGTCCTACTTTTCCTGAAAAACAGATACAAGCGTCAAATTGGCTTTTCAGCCAATGAACATTGATATGCAATTAAGATTAGAATATATTTTACTTCTATAATTATATATTGTGGAGTAGTCCTATTAATATAATAACTAATATTATAAGTCAATAAGTAGATTAAATTCTTACAAATAAATTAAAATTATATGGATTTGTGTTGTTATCATAAAGTCTGAATCTTTTCTGACTTTATTAACGGCATGTGGTGGGGAAAAAATGAAAGGTAGATTATTTTCGATATCATTAGTTCTTACATTTTTGATTCTGGTATCGACAGTGGCTTCAGCCGGACAATATACAAAAATTGGCAGTGGGGCTGAGCCTGCTATTGATGCTGGTAAAGTAGCGTGGATAAATGATGGTACTGTTTATGTTTATGACCTGGTAACTAAAAAAGAAATTGCAGTTGACTCCTCCGAAGCGTCTCATCCAGTTATTTCAGGCAATAAGCTGGTATGGCATGACGAGAGTAGTGGGGTTCCGAGGCTCACTGTATATGATATAGATACAGGGGCCAGGACTCATATTACAAAAGATGTGGATAGCGACAGCATTCCTGCGATTTACGGCAGCAGGATAGTATGGAGCGCTGATTCATCTGTTTACATGCGTGACATATCTATATCCAGGCAGACTAAAATAGCAAATGGAAGCAATCCTGACATTTGTGACGACAGAATCTCATATGAAGCATACGCTGACGATGACACTCCGCAGATTTACGTATATAATGTTACCACTAAAACAACAGTAGATGTCAGCCAGTATGGCGATAACATATTTTCACACATTGATGGCGATAAAGTCATATGGTCGGATTTCTACACCAGGCTGGGCAATATCCGCATGTGTGATCTTGTTACCCTGGAGCAGACAGAAGTCACAACAGGAGATGGTATGACCGGTTATGATACTGGCGGCTCGTCTGACATAAGCGGCAACAAACTTGTTTATTTAAAGCACAATGATATTGCGAGTATGGACTCCGGCGATCTATACGTATACGATATAGATGCCGGAAATAGCAAGCAGTTAACCGGCGGCAACACTGCACAGACACCGGTTATATCCGGCAATTTGATAGTATGGGCCGATTCCGGTAGTATCTATATGATAAACTACTGAAGGAAAATTACTGACAAGAGTAGGGGCGTAAGCAAATTCCTGCTACCGGGATTTCGGCGATGGGATTAACTTCTAAAAATGCAGTCCTCTCGAATCATCCTTTCACAAGGTTGGAAAGCATAATGTTGACTAACCGTGAAAAACGCAGCAGGAATCAGCACTGAAACGAAGAGTAAACATATCACAGTGAAGTAGAGTAGTGAAATCGCTACTCTATATTTTTAAAAGTTATAAGTGCAAAGGCAAAATCAGCTCTTCTTCAGCGCCTTTTAAGGAAAACCGTCTCTTCCTCAGGCCTTCCTTTACTTCTTCTTGCGTTAAATTGAATCGCCCGGCAAATACACTCGCGCTGCTGTTTCATATTTTATTTTCATTCTTGTTTTCATTTCTGTTTTCATCATATCGTCCCATTACTGCAGGTGATATTAGCCGCAAACGTATGGAAATCTCGGCACCTGCCGTTTTCTAATATAAATCTTTTGCCAGCTTTGAAGAAATTATTTTTTCAAAAAAAGCTTCTTTTCTTTCTGATGTTCCAGACAGGTATGGTTTGAAACTGAGGTTGCGAGTGCAGTTTCTGGAAAAGGTTTTTAAGGTTTGATTATCTTTCTTGAGTGGCCAAGGCTTGAGAAGACTCCTGTGTGAGGAAAGATGAGGGTGTTCTTTTTATCAGGAGATTTATATACAATTCGTTTAATACAGTTAATTATATATAGATTCTTAAATACTGTTATGTGAATTCAGTTAAGGTTCATAATTAATATCTATTGTAATGGATATTAATTATTATTCAAAAGTAATATTTTGGGGACAAAAAACGGACCCATTTAGCTAATATACAGTAATCAGGAGTAATTTGAGATGAAGTTCGGAATTGAATTTGTGCCGAGCGATCCCGCCTTAAAGATCGCATACTATGCAAAGCTCTCAGAACAGCAGGGATTCGACTATGTCTGGATCACTGACCACTACAACAACCGTGATGTATACTCCACTCTTACCGTTCTCGCTCTGAACACCAACAGTATCAAGATCGGTTCCGGTGTTACAAACTCCTATACCAGAAACCCCGCAATTACTGCATCCAGCATTGCCTCAATTGCCGAGATTTCAGGCGGCAGGGCAGTTCTCGGCCTCGGGCCAGGAGACAAGGCAACCTTCGATGCCATGGGCATTGCATGGGAAAAGCCTCTTGCAACCACCAAAGAAGCAATTCAGGCAATCAGAGGCTTCATTTCAGGCCAGAAGGTCTCTATGGATGGAGAAATGGTTAAGTTTGCAGGTGCCAAGCTGGCCTTCAATGCTGGAAACGTTCCTATCTACATGGGTGCCCAGGGCCCCAAGATGCTCGAACTTGCCGGTGAGATCGCAGACGGTGTCCTTATCAATGCTTCCCATCCAAAGGACTTCGAAGTTGCTGTCGAACAGATTAAGAAAGGAGCCGAAAAAGCTGGCCGTGACCCGAGCGAAGTCGATGTTACAGCATACGCCTGCTTCTCAATTGATAAAGACCCGGCAAAGGCAGTCAATGCCGCAAAAGTAGTGGTTGCCTTCATTGTTGCAGGCTCCCCTGACCTTGTTCTCGAGCGTCATGGAATCCCGGTCGAAGCCAAGAGCCAGATCGGTGCAGCCATTGCCAAGGGAGACTTCGGAGCTCTTATGGGCGGACTTGTTACCCCTCAGATGATCGAGGTCTTTGCTATTTGCGGAACTCCTGAGGACTGCATGAAGAGAATCAGAGACCTTGAGGCAATCGGGGTTACCCAGATCGTTGCCGGATCTCCGATCGGTCCTGACAAAGAAAAAGCAATAAAGCTTATAGGTAAAGAAATCATTGCAAAGATGTAATTTTATTACATCCTGCATAACATTTTTAATTTTTCTTTGTTATAATATTTTTAAAAAACATCTTGTCTGTAAGGCAAGCAAATCAAGGCATTGGAGGTAACTAATTGCCACCAAAGATTGCAGAAGTCATTGAACATGACGTATGCGCAGCCTGCGGGGCATGCGAGGCCGTATGTCCATTAGGGGCTGTAACTGTAAAGAAGGCGGCAGAAATTCGTGATCCGAATGATCTGAGCCTGTATGAGAAAGGAGCTGGATATCTGGTTTGTGAGGGTTGTTTAACCTGCAGCAGAATCTGCCCGGTAGTCGACGGCTTCATCGAGAATGAACTTGCAAATGTACGCAAGTTCTTTGCCGCAAAGTCCAGGGAGAGTGCCGGCAGCCAGGATGGAGGAGTGACCAGCGGTATCCTTAAAACCCTTTTCAAACAGGGCAAAATAGATTGTGCCGTCGGAATTACCCGAAATGAGAAATGGGAACCTGAGGTAGTTCTATTAACAAATGCCGAAGATGTCGAGAGGACAAGAGGAACCAAGTACACCTCTGACCCGGTTGTTGCAGCTCTCAGGGAAGCCTTCGAAAAATATGACCGGATTGCAGTTGTCGGGGTGCCCTGCCAGGCTCATTCTGCAAAACTGATCCGCGATAACGTAAGCGAAAAAATTGTGCTTATTATCGGATTACTCTGTATGGAAAGTTTCCATCATGAAGTAATGCTTGAGAAGATAATCCCGGAGATCATGAAAGTAAAGGTCGAAGATGTCACGAAGATGGAATTCACCAAAGGTAAATTCTGGGTCTACACCAGTGACGGCGAGGTTCACTCCGTGCCTATCAAGGATATAGCTAAATACGCCCGGAACCCCTGTCATCACTGCTGTGACTACACTTCGGTCTTTGCTGACATTTCGGTAGGCTCCGTCGGAGCTCCGGATGGGTGGAACTCAGTCTTTATAAGGACAGAAATCGGAGAGGAATACTTTGATATGGTCCGTGATGAGATGGAAATTATGGAAGATCCCAAGCCGGGCCTCGAACTTGTCGGAAAGCTTATTGATATGAAGCGCAAAAACAATGCTGAACATTTTGCGGAAGTCTGTAAAGAGTTCAGCTTTGAGACAGGGATCCGTAACGAAATAGTCTGAAATCCGAATATATCGAGAAAAATAACCCAGGTACGGTTGGAGGTTGGAATCCGGGATGATGCGAGCTTTTTATATTGGACGTTTTCAACCGTATCATTTCGGGCACCATGCCATAATTAAGCAGATTGCGGAAGAAGTTGACGAACTTGTCGTAGGCATAGGAAGTGCCCAGAAAAGTCACGAATCCACTGACCCGTTTACGGCAGGGGAAAGAGTACTGATGCTGTACAATGCACTTGAAAATCTCCCTATCCGACACTATGTTCTCCCCATTGAAGACGTCAGGTACAACTCTATCTGGGTCCATCACGTCGCGTCCCGAACGCCCAATTTTGAAGTGGTGTACTCAAACAATCCGCTGGTCATTCAGCTCTTCCGGGAGGCGGGGTTTTGCGTAAAAGAATCTCCTCTTTATGTCCGGGAGAGATACTCAGGCACGGAGATCCGAAGACGGATGGTTGCAGGGGAAAAATGGGAACATCTTGTTCCAAAGCCGATTGTAGAAGTAATCAGGGAAATAAACGGCGTAACCCGCCTGAGAAATGTTTCCGCTAGTGATACTAATTCTTCGCTATAAGCATAGTTCTTCTTTGTATCGTTTTTGATGACTTTACTTTTCGCTATTGTATTTTTTAATGACTTCATGGTCCTTTTTCTTCCCATCAATCCAGCTAATCTTCACCTTTACTTTTCTTTACAGCTATCTTTACCTTTTTTTCCTTATTTTTAGCTCTCTTTGTCTCCTTTTTTCCTCACTTTTAGCTCTCTTTACTTTCTTTCTTTACTCTCCATTTTCCTTCTATTTCCTTTTTCCTTTCCTTCTTACTTTTTATTCTCTATTCCAGTTTTCTGAGACTAATACTTTAAATGTCAAGTATTTGACCTTAACAGAATCTCTTGCTATTGATAATATCTTTATGCCTTGTAATAATCTACGTGTAATTATTTTCTGGAAGTTATGTATTAATATTGTCATTGTATATTTTTTAGAGAAGTCCGAGGAATACACAATGTAACTTATGTTAAAGAGGAAATTTCTTATAAAAGAAAGTACTATTTCTATTTGTGTACTCTTAAAACTTTTTGATACAAATATAGGATCATTTTCTACGTGTCTTGTGATAATGCGTTCCAACTTTTAACCGTAGTTTGACATACCAGGTTAACTGCTGCAATCGATATTGTAACTTAGCACGTTGATAAATGTCTGTATTTTTTAGAGGAGTTTAAGGTACATAAAACTTCATAACAAGCTGTTAAAAATTTAACTGTTTGTTAAGAAATAGCTAAGAAAGATCACTCAATCATATGAAAATATATCTCCCTGATAAATCGGGGGGTTTAATCCGGAAGAGTATATTTTCATTGCCAGTGAGAATCGGATTTAAAAACCAATATCTTTGAAATTTTTATGGTTGAGTGTATACTATGGAGGACATATTATGAGAAGAACTATGTTCAAGACAATCTGTGTTTTCACGCTGGTTTTCTTTGTCATGTCTATGACAGGAGCAGCCGCGTGCAGTAGTGGTTCGTGCAGTAAAACCGTTGCAAAATGTAAAACCGATGCAAGAGACGATAGATTTAACGCTGACCTTTGTAAAAAATCTAACTGCTTTAACGTACTGAAGAATGACAAGGGCTGCGGTCTCAAAGTCGTAAGCACCGGATATATTAAAACCTCACAGGGCGGCAAAGTAAAGATGGAGAAGAACGGCAAATTCTGCTATGTAAAGCCAGTTTCCTGCTCTAAGAACACTGACAGCTTCACATACACTGCAGTAAACAAATATGGTCAGCGTGACACTGCAAAAGTTACTCTGAACTTTAAATGCACTGACTGCTCAAAGTCTTGCAAAAAATGCGCTTCCATCTGTGCAAAGTGCCCAACTTGCCCATCGTGTATCAGCTGCAAGTGCTAAGCACATTTAAGGGAAAAGGAAGTGTTAATCTTCCGGGGTTTTAATCCCCATATCCCTTACTACTTTTCTTTATACTTTTTCCTAAAAAGTTTTATAG
>CAZSVY010000081.1:0-21485 GCA_964610495.1 uncultured Methanosarcinales archaeon | reverse complement strand
GATTTAAATCGACCCATTCTGAAAAGCCTGGTTGCTAAAAGTATAGTTACTGGAAATGTTACTGGAAATAAGTTTCCTGATACAAATGCCGTTCCCGGAGAAACTTTCCACGGCAGAAACGCTGTGCTCGGAAAGGTTTTCCCGGTCAGGAATCCCGTTTCCGGGAAGGTTTTACTCGACAGGACTGCCGTTTATGAGGGCTCAGCTATCTTAAATTCCACCTATTTTCCTGGGTTAGCAGCCAACTTTAATTCCAGGCTTACCGTCCCTTCAGATCCGGTTTTTGAGCCTGAGCCTGTTGTTGACAGGTTTCCTGCAAAAGAGGTTTATCCTCAGGCCTCAGGGAAGGAACTTGTTCTTAACACAGGGGCCGGGGTAAGCCAGGAACTGGAAAGGGAAGTGGCAGCAATAAAAGGGGAACTGCTTAAGGCCGAGAAAGCTTCTCAGGCCAGTTACTCATCGATTTACTCGAAAATAGAAGAAGAATTGAAGCAGAAGCTTGAGATAAACCGGATTTCGGAACAGGTTCTACAGCAGATTGTATGGAGACTGAAAATCGAGAAAGAAAGAAGAGGGCTTCTGTAAATCTGGGAAAACTGAACCGGAAACTGGAAAAGAGAGCTTTGTAAGCTGGAGGGGAATGGATGAAACGCAATCCAAGGAAAGGTTTTATTGAGGTTGTCCGGGGGGGAAAGGAACAGCCAAAGCAAATTGAGATTCTTTATTTTCCTTCGGAGTATTCAATTGAAAAAAGTAACAGTTTTTCGGAGGTTTCGGTCCCGGGGCTCGAATCCTCTTACCTGCAGTATGTAAAGGGTAATTCGGGAAGTATCAGCCTCGAAGTTTTCTACGATACTTATGAAGAAGATGGGGTTGATGTCCGAAAATATACGGACCAGCTCACAGGGCTTATGAATATCGATCCGGAACTGCACGCTCCTCCAGTGCTTCGCTTTATGTGGGGCATGGACTCAAAAGAGCCGTTTTACTGTGTACTTGAGAGGGTGACCAAACGGTTTACCATGTTCAACTCGGACGGCATTCCTGTCCGGGCAAAGCTCAGCATTACTCTCAAAGAATTTAAAATGGAACTCAGCAGCCGCGAGAAAAAACTTCAATCGCCTGATAAGACCCATGTTTATACCGTAAAGCAGGGAGACAGCCTGTGGATGATAGCTCATAGCGAATACGGGGATTTCAGGCTCTGGAGGCCTATCGCGCTTGCAAACAGGCTTGAGCACCCCAGACAGCTCAGGCCCGGTACCGAGCTGACCATACCTCCGGTGGAATAAAGCATGACACAGGAAATTTCGTCCGCTGAAATCTACGCCCCCGTCTTCTCCGTATCCTGGGCAGATACCGATAAGGCCATTCCGAAAAACGAAATCACAGGGCTGGAAGTGGACGAAGACCTTGAAAGCCCGGGGCTGTTCCGGCTTTCTTTTAATGAAACTTTTGACCTAAAAACTCAGCAATTCCGATGGCTGGACGACAGCAGCATTGCTCCGGGGACCATGCTTATAGCTTCTTTTGGGTACGCTTTTCCTCATAAAGAAAGCCGGATCAGGGGCAGAATCAGGGCGTTATCCCCGGGTTTCCTTGCAGGAGGGCCTCCAACGCTCACGGTTGAGGGGTACGACCTTTCCCACGACCTTAAGAAAACGCATTCGGAAGCCAATCTCAATGAAGTAACATACTCCGATGTGGCCCGCGAGATTGCCAGGAAAAACAAACTTGATCCCTCAGGAGTGGAAGATTCGGGAATGGGGCCTTCGAGAAGGATTGAAAGGAGGGTAAATGAGAAAGATTATGATTTTTTGAAGAGGTTGGCAGACAATCTCGGGTTTGAATTATTCATCAGGAACAGAACCCTCTATTTCCGGAAACCGGATGATGAGCGAAGAGGAAGTATGGATTTTCAGTATTATAAAAATATAATAAGTTTTACCCCGAGAATGAGCGCGGCAAATGTAGTAAATGAGGTTCGTGTGACGGCCTGGAATGAAAAAGATAAAGAAAGGATTTCCGAGACTGCGGAACTTAATGAAATAAAAACAAGCATTGGAATCCCGGGATTTGCTGATATTGTAGAAGAATCGCAGGGAACCAGGCTGAGTGTGAAAATCGAAGGGCGGGTTGTAAGATCAAGAGAGGAAGCAAAAGCAATTGCACTCTCGGAGTTAAAAAAGCGAAATGTCGGATTCATTACCGGAACCCTTGAATGTGTCGGGAATCCGGAGTTGAGGCCAGGGATTACCGTAAATATCGTTAAGGTGGGGGAACGCTTCAGTGGGGTATATTATATTACGAAATCCAGGCATGTTCTTGGTGAGAACGGATACAGGACGACCCTTGAAGTCCGGAGGTGCCTCTGATGTCCCTTAATGAGCTGTTCGGGCAGGAAAATGAAGACCAGGCCAAAAGCATATACGGAGTTGCAATTGGCATTGTTACCAACAATAAAGATCCTGAAAAGCTTGGCAGGGTAAAGGTAAGCCTGCCCTGGAGGGGAGAGAGCGACGAAAGTTACTGGGCAAGGGTTGCAAGCCCTATGGCTGGCAATGAAAGGGGCATGGTTTTCTATCCTGAAGTTGATGACGAGGTTCTTGTAGCCTTCGAACAGGGAGATGTAAACCATCCCTACGTGATAGGATCACTATGGAACTCGAAGGACCGCCCTCCCGAAACCAACAGCAGCGGAAAAAATAATCTCCGCAAGATCAAGTCAAGGAGCGGGCATGAACTCATCTTTGATGATACTGCGCAGCAGGAAAAGGTTGAAATTAAAACAAAAGCAGGGCACAGGATCGTGCTTGACGATTCGTCGGGCCAGGAAAAAATCGAAATTACCGACAGGACCGGAAATAACAAAATCATGATTGATTCCGTAAAGAACTCCATTGCAATGGAATGTGCCATGCAGCTGACTATCAAGGCCAATATACTCGAGATCGAGGGGACCACTTCCCTCAGTTTGAAGTCTAATGCTGTTCTCACGATTCAGGGCCTGCCTGTAAAGATAAACTGAGGAAGAAACAATGCCGCCTGCTGCAAGAGTTGGGGATGCGACCTCCCACGGGACTCCACTTGGGCCCGGCCCGGGAAGCCCGAATGTTTTGATAGGGGGAATGCCGGCATGGAGAGGTACGGCAGACTTCCATGCCTGTCCTCTTTCCTCAGGCCCTGTACCTCACGCAGGGGGAGTGGTTGTGCCAGGCAGCGTCACGGTTTTAATCAACAGCCTGCCCGCTGCCCGTCAGGGAGACATGGTTACGGAAGCAGGGCCCCCAAATGTGATTATTGTCGGGTGCCCTACAGTGCTTATAGGGTGAAACCCGAAACGGAATATAGATTTTGGGGGGATTTGACATTAATATGGATTTTCTCGGAAAAGGATGGAAATTTCCCTTTAACATAAACCATCTGGGAAAAGTGGACATTTCCAGCTATGAGGCGGACATAAAAGAGGCGATTTTCATAATCCTGGGAACTGCACCGGGAGAACGCATTATGCGGCCGGATTTTGGGTGCGGGATCCATGAATACGTTTTTTCCACGATGGATACGCTCAGCCTTCGCCTCATCGAAAATGCCGTAATTGAAGCCCTGACCCGATGGGAACCGCGTATCGAATTAATTGAGGTTAAGGTAATAACCGACCCCGCAAGCGAGGGAAAGCTTTTGATAAATCTTGATTACAGGGTCCGAACCACAAACACCAGTTTCAATCTTGTATATCCGTTTTATTTAAAAGAGGGGGTGTAAGCTGTGAAAGTTCCTGAGATCAGTCGGCTGAATAAGGATGCTGTGCTTCAGGAAATCATTAAAAAAGCTCCCTTCTATCTGCCTGAATGGAAAGCGGAAGACCGGAATGATACAGGTTTTGCCCTTTCAAGGATTTTTTCCGGTATGGCAGGAACTATCTCTTCCAGAGTAAACGAAGCCCCTGGCAAGCATTTCCTGTCCTTTCTTGAGATGCTCAATTTTTCCCTCATTCCGCCAGGGCCTGCAAGGGTTCCGCTCAGCTTCGTACTGAGTGAAGGAGCTCTGGGAAATGTCCTGATCGAAGCTTCTACCCAGGCCTCGGCTAAAGGCCCTGAAGGAGAAACGATTGTTTTTGAAACCGAAAATAACCTGCTTGCAACGCCTTCAAAAATCACGGCCGTATACAGCGTGATAGAAAAGAGGGATGAGATATTTGACCACACGCCTGCAGTAAACGGAGAAGGCCGGACAGAGCTTTTTTCGGGCAAGGAATCTTTACAGAAACATACACTTTATATCGGGGACGAAGAGCTTTTCAACCTGAGCCAGGGCTGTATAGAGCTTTCCTTTGAGGGAACCGGGAAAGAATTTATAAACCTGCTTGCAAGCGAGGAATACGCTTTATGGAAACGGCCTGTCGAGATCACAGAAAAGAAAAATGGGGAGAAGAAGGAAATCAAATGGATCGAATTCGGGAGTGTAAAAAGCGTATATGACAAAGAGGCAATAATAAGGCTGGAGATTAATCCTGCCGGAGAAGAGGAGGCCAAAGAAAATCTCCTTCCTATTACTAAAGTTAAGGTGAACGGGCTTGAAAGCAGGTGGATAAGCTGTGAAATTAAAGAGTTAAAGATTAATGAATTTAAGGATTTAAAAGTTACAGATCTAAAAGTTTCAACATTTCCCTCTAAAATTCCCAAAAAAGAAGATTCTATACTGAAGGTCCAGGGTATAGGAGGTATTTATTATTCAAGACTCGCAGGAAATCAGGCTAAACAAAGAATTGAAACAATAAGCGAACTTCTGGCCCTTGATGATGAAAAGCTGGCAAATCTTCTCCAGTGCAGTAAAATAAGAGCTCAGAACATTCTCGAAGCTGCAAGAAAGGAATTCTATGACAAAACAGGAGAAAATGCGCTGGAGAACAATAATAAAATTAAAGGCATTGATCCGGATTTCCTGTTCTATAATGATGTGCCGGTTGAAGTTTCCGGAAAAGAGATATACCCGTTTGGGAGCAAACCCAGGCTGAGCGACACTTTCTATATAGGCAGCGCAGAGGCCTTTTCAAAAAGGGATTACAAAGTATGCCTGGCGTTCTACCTTGAAGCCGGAAGGTCATATTTGACCAATAGAGACCCGGCAGTTATAGACGATCCTCCTCAGCTTTCCTGGGAGTACTGGGACGGAGAAAGCTGGGTCAGCCTTGGGATTGATGAAAACCTATGTGAAGCTGGTGGATGCCAGGATAGGAATAATGAGGAAGATAACCAGAAAGAATTTTACAGGATAGAAATTTCTAAAATGCCCCCCGTAAAGCCTTCCAGGGTCAACGGCAAGGAAAGCTGCTGGATTCGGGCCAGGCTGGTCGGAGGAAATTACGGGAAGGACTATGAGATAATTGGAAGGAATATCATTAATGGCAAATTTTGCCCTCCCGTTATAAAAGATTTAAAAATTAATTATGTAAGTTCGGAAGGTAGGCAGCCAGTTCTCGTTCTTGCTGAGAATAACCTTGAATTCAGGAACTTCACGAAGGAGCTCAAAGACTCTAAAAAGTTCTGGCCTTTCAAAGCCCTGCCTGATGCTTTCCCTTCAGTATATTTCGGGTTTGACAGGGCCCTCAAAGAGGGGCCTATGAGCCTTTTCATAGATATCGAGGAGGGTTTCGAGTACCCGGAGACTTTCCTGCCCGAAGTGAAGTGGCAATACCTGGCAGAGGGTGAAATAGGCGGGAAAGATAATCCGGAGAGCTGGAAATCGCTCGAAGCGCTGGATGAGACCGCAGGGTTCACAAAAAAGGGGATGCTTCAGTTTGTTGTCCCGGGTAAGATGCTTGCTTCCAGCCTTTTTGGTTCGGGAGAACAATACTGGATAAGGGCACTCGTAACCGGAGATTTCTTTAAAAAAGATATGAATGAAGAGATTAAAGAGGCAAAATCAGGTAGGATATCCCCTGCATATGCCGGATTTCTCAGGAGGGAAAGGCCGGAAATCTACAGGCTTCTGGATTCCAGGAATGCGTTTCCTTCAGGGACAGTCGGCAAGGAGGCAGCCGGTGAAAAAGTAATTCCCGGAACCGAAGCGTGCAAAAAAATCTTTGAAATTTTCAATATTGATTTTCAACCTGAGGCTGCCCGCGAGCTTCCCCCGAAGGTGCCTGGCTTTTATCTTAACTCGGTCTGGGCTATTCAGGCAAGCACGACCTATGACGAAATAATCGGTTCAAGCAGCAGGGAGCCGGATCAGGAGTTTTCCCTCATCCACAGGCCCGTACTCGAAGAAGAGATATGGGTTGATGAGTACGGAAGCATCCCGGAAGAAGAGATAAAAGGCCATCGGAAAGACCTCCTGCAACTGGAAACGGATAGTGAAGGAAAGCTCAAAAAAGCCTGGGTGAGGTGGAGCAGGGTAGATGATTTCCTGGGGTCAGGTGGGATCGACAGGCATTACACACTCGACAGGACCGCAGGAAAAATCCGCTTCGGGAATGGGGAAGAAGGCAGGATTCCTCCTGCAGGCTTTGAAAACCTCAAGGCTACTTACAGGAGCGGCGGAGGAAAAGCAGGAAACCTCAAGGCTCTTGAAATCTCAAAACTCCTGAGATCCATAGCGTTTGTGGACAGAGTTTACAACCCTGTATCTTCAGGAGGAGGAGATGATGCCGAACAAACTGATTCGCTTCTGAAACGAGCTCCTGTCACCCTCAAGCACAGGAATCGTGCAACGTCAGCCGAGGATTATGAATGGCTCGTAAAAGAAGCTTCACGCGAGGTCGCAAGGGTAAAGGTACTGCCGAATTTTAATTCGGAAGGCAGATTCAGCACCGGTTGGGTCACAGTCGTCATAGTCCCGGAAGGAACCGGAATAAAGCCTCTGCCCTCAAGCGAATTAAAGCGGAATGTAAAACGGTACCTGGAAGCGAAGTGTCCTCCTGTACTGTTCCTGAGGGTAATTCCTCCTCTTTATGTCAGGGTGGATGTACTGGCAGAAATCAGGACACAATATATTGATGCTATTCCTGTAATTGAAAAAACGGCCAGGGAAAAGATTGCGGATTTCCTGCATCCCTTGACAGGCTACGCTGAGAGAAAAGGCTGGAATTTCGGGGATGCACCCTGCCTTTCTGACATATACTCCATACTCGAGGGTATCGAAGCTGTGGATTATGTAGCAAATGTGGAAATCAGGTATTTTGAGGGCTCAAAGATCCTGACTCTGACCGACACTTCCGTGATCAAACTGCCTGAGTATGCGCTTCCTTACAGTGGGAAACATGCAATAGCTGTAAAATGGATTAATGGCAATAAGGAGGGGTAAAGCCTGTCCGTACCCGTACCCAATCTCGATGACAGGACATTTGATCAGCTTGTAGATGAGGCAAGAAAGCTAATTCCTGTGTATGCCCCGGAATGGACTGACCATAACCTGAGCGATCCCGGGATTACGCTTATTGAGCTTTTTGCGTGGCTAGCCGAAATCGAACTGTACCGAACGAACCTTGTAACCGACAGGCACCGCCTGAAATACCTCAAGTTACTGGGGATAGCGCCTGAAAATGAAAAACCTGCACATGTGGACCTCAGCTTCAGCTCACCCGAAAAAACGGAACTTGTAAGGGGGATGAAGGTCTCAACTGAGCTTGCTGGCAAGCAAATTTATTTTTTGCTGGATGAAGACCTGACTGTAGCTCCGGACACGTTTAAACTTGAAAAACTGATAGTTGACGAAGACACGGGAGGAGTTTTTGACCGCACAGGTGCAAACGAAGCCGGCGATCTTTTCTTTGCTCCTTTCGGCGAGCAGGTTCGGGCCGGATGCACCCTTTACCTTGGGTTTGTAACTGATAAGGCCACTCCGCCTGACACTCTTAATTTCATGTGTTATCTTTTTGAAAAAGACCTGAAAGCTCCGGGAAATCATGGGAATGAAAAGGAATACGAATTTGAGAATGCGAAGCTGAAATGGGAAATCTGGCCCCCGGTAGGAAACGGTCCCGATGAAGAGATCTCTGTTGCGGACAACACGGCAGGGTTCAAAAAAAGTGGGAGTATTGTTTTAAAAGGGCTTGAAGGCTGGAAAGCAACTGACAAAATTCCGGTCATGAGCTTTGAAAAACCCTATTTCTGGCTCCGCTGTACTGTAAAAGAATCAAATTACGAATACCCTCCCAGAATTGAGAAGATAAGGCTGAATACGATCCCGGCAACCCAGGATCTCACCGCAGGAAGCGGGGAAGAAACCGGAAACGGGGCTGAAAGCAAAAACGAAGACGGAAGTCTTAACGCTGGCTTTAAATGGCAGGTCGAAGGGTTTGAACGCCTGGATATTACAAATTACAGGCCTTCGGCCGGCTGGAAAAAGGCCAAGTCCATTGGAGAGGCAATTGAGGCTTTTCTCAGGGATTTCAAGGTACCGTATACAGCAGTAACAAGTTCCGATTATGAGTACATAGCCCTGAATACTCCTGAGCTTAGAGTAGCAAAAGCGAAGGCAGTACCCAACTACCGCCCTGATACTCTTCAACAGGCAAAACCCCTACGTACGGAACCGGTAAAATCCGAATACAGCAGGGGTTCAGTCACGGTTGTAGTGATTCCCTATACTCCGCTTGAAATCCTTAAAACTCCTCCTGAGCCGTCAGCAGGTTTTATACAGGCGATATGCAGGCACCTTGACAGGCACCGGCTGATAGGGACTGAAATCCATGTAATCCCTCCCAATTACGTAAAAGTGACAGTTAGTGCCACTATTGTTCCGCTGGAGAGCTATCCTGACGACAATTTGATCCTGACGGATGTGCTGTTTGCACTCAAAAGGTATCTCCATCCCGTAAAAGGAGGATCTGACGGACAGGGCTGGCCTATTGGGAGGGATGTTTACCTTTCTGAGCTTTATGAACTCCTGGAAACGGTCGAGGGGGTAAAATGCATTATCAGGCTTTCGGTTTCAGGGGAACCCGGAGCGGTTCGGGATTCACAGGGCAATCTCCTTCTGGGCTCGAGGTTTTCGAGCGTCTATTCCGGGAAACACAGTATAGAGATTGCAAGGGAGGCTGAAAGTTGCCTGAAAAGGGGTGGTTTGCATTCAGGAGATTAAATGTGCGTGGATCAATACAGGGTCACTTCTGGAAGAGCTCATGGAAGAAGTCGAGAATCTTGATCTCGGACAGGGAGACCTGAGGCTTTCCAGTGCTTATTCATATTTATTCGAGGAAGTATTATTCGAAAATCCGGGTTTTACTATTGAAGATATTGCAATCGATGAATGTGGTTTTCTTTATCTTCTGGGCACAGAAAAGCTTGCAGGTGCGGAAAATCTTCCGGATACGGAGAAAAACCTGATCTTCAAATATGCAGGAAATTCGGCTGCTCTAAAGCCTGCAGGGAATTGTCCGGACGCTTTTCCTTTAAAGCTGGGAAAAATTTCTGCAATTGGGGTAGACGGAGATACCCTGTACGTTGCAGATACTCTCGAAGGCAGTAGCTTCCGCCTTAATGCTTTTACAAAACGTGATTATCAGCTGCGCTGGACTCTTTCAAAAGGCCCGGCTGGAAAGGATCTGGAAAAAATCCTCGGCATAAAGTGCGATGAAAAAGGGAATATCTACATTCTTGAGGGGAAGAGGGTGCTTTCTATCAATAAGCACAGCCCCCTTTGCCCGGAGCCCGCAATTTCCTGTGAAATCAATGAACCCGGAGAGCCGAAAGCCTTTGAAGTGGATAAAGAAGGTAACCGCTACGTCCTTGCAGGAAACAGGGTTTATATCTTCAGGGCCGGGGAAACCGGGGTGGAAAGGAAAATCGACATCGAGAACTTTTCCCCTTCAGGAATTGCGGTTGATGCCTGGAAGGAAATCTTTGTAGGAGAGGCGGATAAAACAGGAAACGAAAGCCAGAACGAAAAGACTATCCATAAGCTGGGGCCTGATAATCGGTTTTATCCTCTGTGGTCTTACAGGGGTAGCTGTAAAAAACTGGTATCCAGTCCTGAAGGCAGGCTTTATGTGCTTGACGGAAAGGGAAAAAAGCTCACCAGTCTCATACGCAAAAAAATAAACCTCAGGACTTCGGATGGTTCTTTCCGGGGGACATATCTCTCAAAACCTGTTGACAGCCAGGAAAACGGTACTGCATGGCACAGGCTTTTAATTAACGGAAATTTTATAAAAGGCACTCAAGTAGAATTTTTTTATTATTTATCGGATGAAAAACTCTCACAAGCTGAGATTAAAGCTCTTGATCCGGGCAGGTGGAAAATAGGCATCTCCGAAACGTCTGCAGTTCAGGGCGATAAGAAAAGGGATGCTCTGTTCCTGGATAACGCAGAGGGAAGATATCTGTGGTTTAAAATTGTTCTTTCCGGCACTGAAGAACTCTCTCCTGCTGTCAAATCCATAGCAATATTTTACCCGAGGGCTTCGTATGTTGATTACCTGCCCGCCATCTACCGGGAAGAGCCGCACAGCAAAGACCTTCTGGAACGCTTCCTTTCCATATTCGAGAGTATAATCTTTGAAATCGATTATACCATTGAGCACATTGACCGCGTTTTCGACGCCGATTTTGCCCCTCCTGAATTCCTCTCCTGGCTTGCTTCCTGGCTTTCCGTTCCTGTAGAGGAGGGTTGGACTGAGGAGAAAAGAAGACTCTTTATCAGGCACGCGGTCTCACTCTACAAAAAAAGGGGTACAAGAGAAGGGCTTTCTGAAAGCATTGAACTTTTTACCGGAGTAAAGCCTCTGATTGTCGAAAATTTCCGAATCAGTCTCCCGTGCAAAGGAGACAGGCCCCTTTCATGCAGTGACGAGGATGCAATCTTTTTCCCGCCTGAGGGGACTAGAGTAACAATCGGCGACAAAGAGGAAAACCTGGTCAACATTCTTTTCGGAACGGAAAGGTTTGCTTTTTCGGTTTTCCTGCAGGCTCCGGGCATTACTCCAGCTATCCTGAAACAGGTCGGAAGAATTATTGATGAGCAAAAGCCTGCACACACATGCTACAACCTGAAAATGCTCGAACCCTGGTTCTACCTGGATATGCATACGTACCTTGGAATTAACACCACACTTACGAAACCTGAGTTCATTCTTGGAAAAGCAGCGGTCATTGGCAGGGACACTGTCCTGCACGATGACGAAAAGGCAGGACAGGTCGAAAGGCATTCCAGGGTGGAAATCGACACAGTTCTTTCTTAACACTTTTTAAACTAAACTTCCTGCAATGCTTGTTACAATGCTTGTATATTTTGTGTAATAGTACTAAACCTTCCTTTAATACTGCTAAAACTTTCTGTAATACTGGTAAAAACGTACTTTCTTAAAATAAGAGGGGTAATGGTATGTCAAATAATACGGATGAGACTGATAAGTGCAGACTGCACCGATTCGAGAAAAACAACTATTTTTACGGCAAGTTAATGACGGTCCGGGATTTTGAGACCGAGCAGAGTTATTTTGACGAGAAAAACCACCTTATCAACAGGCTGCTTCACGGTTCCGGGCTTGTCTGCGGTTTTGAAACCCTTGAGATCAAAGACAACGGCGACAGAATTACTATTAATTTTATAGACGGGGGTATGGCACTCGACTGCTGCGGGCGCGAAATTGTAGTGTCGGCAAACACACTGGGAAAACCGATAATAGACAGCGGGGGAAATTCCATTCCTGACTTAACAGCCAGTCCGTACCTCTACCTGAAATATAAACCCTGTTACGACGGGTATGTTGCTGCAGCTTCAAATCCTTCAAGCTGTGAAGAAAAATGCTGTCCCGGAAGGATTGTTGAAGATTTTGAAGTAATAGCCTCGAACGTAGAACCCGACTCAAAAAGCATTACTTGCCGTGCCGAATTATCAGGGGAGTCAGAAGAAACTATCAGTGTAAACGAGTGGCTGGAAACGCTTGAAATAGATCACATCTCCTGCCCTGAATGCGGGGAGAACCAGGAATCTAAAATTTTCCTCGGGAAAGTTGAGGCTGTGGAAAATGGTTTTGCAGTTAATCCGCGGAACACGGAGAAGTACAGGATTTTCTTCACCCGGAAGGAACTTTACCAGCTTTTAAAGTGCCATATCCTGGACTTTAATAACCCTCATGGGGTAACTGCCTCCCAGACCGGGGCACTCGTAAGTATGGATGGGGTAAGCAATTCGGGTGGAAATGTTGATCTCTCTCCAGAAAACTCCGTTGTTATCACTCCTGACGATACGAACAATCGTATCACTATAGGAGAAACCCATTCCGCAAGAACGGACAATCCCCATCAGGTTACTGCCGAACAGACAGGGGCACTCGTTAGTATAAATTCAGTCAGTAATCCCGGAGGGAATGTAGACCTGACCGCAGGTACAAATATTACAATAACTCCCAACCCTGCAGCTCATACTATAGAAATTGCTTCCAAAGGAGGCGCAGACCCTGCAACGACAGTGCAAAGCGTGGGCACCAGCCTTATTGTGGGCATTTCGGATAAATATTCCCGTGAAGATCATGTACACGACCTCGGAAGAGAAGTTGTTGACTTCGGGAACCTTTCTGGAACGCTTCAGAACCAGCTCAATTTGCTTTTTATGTATCTGAGAGAGAGGGCTCTGAAATGTACGGTCAGTAATTTTAAAGCAGCTGCGAACAGGTTAGACAGTGGTATGGCCTTTAGAATTTCCCAGGTAACCAGAGAGGTAGTAGATAATAGAATTTATGAAAAAGAGGAGGATTTCATTTCTTTTATGAAAGACCTTCTGGAGTTGATGATAGAATTTGCAGACGAAATTCAAGGAAGAGTTCCAGGTGATATTTTCGAAATATTTATGAGATTATTGGAAGAGCTCAAAGAAGCGATTAGTTCAGGCGATGCTCTTCGGATAGCTATCCTGCAGGATGAGGTTTGCTTCTATGTTACGGAGATGGAAATACGAGGGTGAGTTCCAGAACAAGCCAGGAATTCTCTCTTGAGTGTAGATTTTTCTGATTTACACTCTATAATATATTTTCAGTATCTTTTCTGATTGTTTTGATGGTTTAAAATCTTTTAATTTTTATTATAATTCTGAGGTACGGATCTTTCTCTCCCGGCAATCTAATTCTGGTTTTGCACAGTTTTCAATTTTTAGCTGGCATATCTAAGTATAAATTACTAAATAGGGACGGGTATATGGCTGAGAAAACTGGAGTTCATGCCAGAGTGCAGGAATCAAAACCGAAATGTTCGAATTTTTGCAAACAGAAGTCCAGCTATAATTCTTCAGGGTCTTCTGCTGACAGAATATTACAGCTTCAAAGGACTGCGGGCAATCAGGCAGTTCAGAGACTCATCAAATCAAGAGCTTTGCAGGCAAAACTTACGATTGGCCAGCCCGGGGATATATATGAGCAGGAAGCCGACCGGGTTGCTGAACAGGTACTGACCACGCCGACGCATCATGTCGTTAGTAACACATCAACACGCATTCAATGCTTTCCAGAACAGTCGACTGGGCAGATGGGGGCGACGCCCGCGAGTGTTAACCAGGCACTCTCCAGCCCGGGCAGGTCGCTGGAGCCGGCTTTACGGCAGGATATGGAGCAACGCTTCGGCTACAACTTTTCAGAGGTGCGGGTGCATACCGGCGAAATTGCTGAAAGATCGGCACAGGAGGTGAGCGCCAATGCCTACACTATGGGCAACAAAATTGTGTTCGGTGCAGGCCGATTCGCGCCAGAAACGCAGACTGGAGTCCGGTTGCTTGCCCACGAGCTGGTACATGTAGTTCAGCAGTCAGGAGCAGATTCAATGCGTGCCGGCCAGAGCGATAATAAACGCGGCTTGCCTCCTCTTGCCTCTTTCATTCAGCAGGGGCAAAGCGTGCCGTCGCCGATTGGTGCCTCCATCGGTCAGGTATCCAATCGATTGATTCAGCGCGACCAGGGGCCCAAGAAACCGGAAAAAGGCATTGAAAAGGCTGCTGAGAAAACCGAAAGCAAGGCGCTCGAGGAGTCAAAGAGTACCGCCCTGTCGGAGCTGAAGGAGATAGAGTTAAACTGGAAGGAGCTTCGGGACCCTGCGGCAGGCTTCGGCGATGTTACGGACTGGCTCGTCAAGGGCGACATGGTGATTGGCCTCCTCCGGACGCATACAGAACTCGCGCTTGATGCTATCGACAAGGGCGACTTTGCTCTGTCGAAGTTCATGACGTCTATAGTGGAATCCGATATGGTGATGTACCGGTTTATCGCCTGGCACGTTGCAGTTTATGTTAACTTGCTCTCACTGGAGCCAGATCTGAAGGATCTTATCCGTGCCTTTGATGCCGACGACCGAGCATTCACCGGGCGCGCCAAGGCGGAGGAGATAGTGAGGCTGCTTATACAGCTTGCAGGCAGGTATCGCAAGCAAGCTCCGAAGTGGCTTGAACTCGTCAAAACCCTGCCTGCCGAGGTAGAAAGGACGAGCGGCCACAAGATCAGTCTGACAGTAACGATCGCTGCACACCAGGATAAATCCGTTAGAGATCTCTTTGCTAATGAGACCGAGAAGTTCATCCAGGATCAGGCTGCGCTCGAGATCCTCGTCGGTGCGACGAACCAGTTTCTCGATACCGCTTTTGAGGAGGGACTCGTTCAGGCGGCAGAAGCCATTGTTGAGTTCTACTCTGTTAGAGGTGGCAAGCGCGGAGGGCCCAAGACCAGTAGAAAGAAGAAAGAAAAAAAGAAGGAGAAAAAGAAGAAAAAATACCAGTGTGCCGCCAAGTGTCAACAACAGTGTCCGGGTGGGGTGGAAGGCACAGTTCCCGGCATATCTAACAAGAATTGCTCAGAGGCGACGCAAAGGGCAAAGAGCGCAATCCGTAAAGGCTGTTATCCTCGCCATTGCAATTGCAAAGATACTGACGGCTTTATAGGCACGGGCACGCAATGTGAAAATCACACCCGATGACCGCCACAGTTACTTCTTCAGAAATCAAGAGGCTTGACGCACATTTCGGTATAAAAAATCTATTTATTTTAATATTTGACCTTGAGTTGTTCGTAGACCTAAATCCTTAGCTTGTCATATTTAATATATAAATTATCAAATACTAAATTGGAGACGGATACATGGCTGAAATAGCTAAAGTTCGTGCCATAAAACAGGAACCAAAGCAGAAATGCTCTAATTTATGCAGACAAAAACCTAACTTACGTCCTTCAGCGTCTCCTGCAGACAGAATACTGCAACTTCAAAAAACTGCAGGCAATCAGGCAGTCCAGAAACTGATTAAATCAGGAACTTTGCAGACTAAGCTTAGAGTCGGCCAGCCTGATGACATTTACGAGCAGGAAGCTGACAGGGTTGCCGAGCAGGTAATGAGGATGCCTGATGTTCCTTTGCATACCGGAGGTACCCGAATCCAGCGTAAATGCTCCAGGTGTGGGAACGACAAAAGAGATGAGAAGTTACAGGCAAAAAAAACTTCAGGTAAAATCTCTGAAGCCTTCTCGCATATAAGGGCAGATGTTAG
Organism: uncultured Methanosarcinales archaeon; assembly: GCA_964610495.1. GTDB lineage: Archaea > Halobacteriota > Methanosarcinia > Methanosarcinales > Methanosarcinaceae > Methanosarcina. Next base: position 6,023 of record CAZSVY010000081.1, on the reverse strand, counting down.
TTCAATAAGGGGCGGCGGTCAGCCTCTTTCTGGATCGGTACGTGCTTTCTTTGAACCTCGGTTCGGCCATGATTTGAGTCAGGTGCGGATGCATACGGATTCAAAAGCGGCAGAATCCGCGGGGATGATAAATGCGCAGGCTTATACGATAGGGAGAGATGTGGTGTTCGGGGCAGGACAATACCTTCCGGAAACTAGCAAAGGAAATAGGTTGCTGGCTCATGAATTGACACACGTGGTGCAGCAAACAGGCAGCTCAATTGGATTGGACCATACTCTGGATGGCCCTGAAATGTTTCACCCTGAGCGACCTTTTTCGGGAAGTAAAAGCGTTGAGTCTGTGAGCATTAGTAGAACAAAATCTTTGATTCTCCAGTACCAGCTTGAAGAGCCACCAGGACCGCCAGAGTTGCCAGAATTCCCAGAGTGCAAAATAGATCCGTTCAAAATAATAATGTTGCTCTTAGGGAGGGGAGATAAACAAACAGCGCAAAAAGTTATAGATTGCTGCAATCTCGTAGAAGATATTGATTTATGTACAAGTGATATCATAGAGGCTGCGCAAAAATTACTGGAAAAACCTGAACTTAAATGCCCTGCTCCATTTAAACCAGGCTCAGGAGAAAACAGAGGTCTCTGTTGTGAGAAAGAAAAGCAAGATAAAGATCATTGCTGCAATAACGATAGAATAAATCTTGAATCGAATAAATGCTGTCCTGAAGGGACATTCCCTTCTGGAAGGATATGTAAGCCTCCTTCTCCACCTTCTCCAATATCTCTTTGTCCAGAGTGGCAAAAGACAAAAGGTGGAATTTGCTGTAAACCACCACTGGTTCCTCAGGAATATAGATGCATTCCGTCACCTCAGCCATGCCCACCACAGCAGATGACAAGAGATGGAAAGTGCTGTAAAATGCCGCTGGTTCCTCAGGGATTCCAATGCATTCTGCCAGCAAAACCTTTGCCTCCATTGCCACATTCTGAAGAGATTTTCTTCAACTTTGATATGCCCAAAAGAGGAGCAAGCGGTGCATCGGCTTTTAGCAGTAGTATTACCTCCGAAGGAAAAAGTAACTTCAGGAAGCTTATCAAACAAATTAAAGCTAATCCGAACCTCCTGGTGCAGTTTATCGGGATGGCTTCGCCAGAAGGAAATATAGAGTATAATCTAAAACTTGGTGAGAGACGGGCGAATCTGGCTGCTGAAGCGGTAATCCGCGAAGGCATTTCGGAATCGCGAATAGCTGATCCACCTGCTGATTTGAGACCCGAATGCCAGACCGTGCGTCTAGGGATTGTCACATGTGGCAAGGCTGGAAGTACAGGTCCACGGGACCGCCGGGTTTTAGCGCGACTCTTCGTGCCTAACCTGATTCAATGAAAAACAGAGCCACTGATTTATTAAATTCAAAAACCATGTCAAGATTCAGGAAATAAAAACTATTGAGGGCAGGTTTATCGGTAGGAAACTAACAATTTTTCAATTTATAAGTAGGAATTCCTGAAATGTGGAGCCTTTCGTATCTTTTGGTATGATTTCCAATATTTTTTAAAGCTCTTAATCTTTAACTTACATTTTAATCTATAAATTACCATATACTAAATGGGGACGGGTATATGGCTGAGAAAACTGGAGTTCATGCCAGAACACAGGAACTAAAGCCGAAATGTTCGAATTTTTGCAAACAAAAACCTGGTTATAATTCTTCAGGATCTTCTGCTGACAGAGTACTAAAACTTCAAAAAGCGGCAGGCAATCAGGCAGTTCAGAGGCTGATAAAGTCAGGAGCTTTGCAGGCAAAGCTTAAAGTCGGGAGTCAGGACGACATTTACGAGCATGAGGCTGATCGGGTGGCGGAACAGGTAGTAGCATCTCAGTTCCAGCGCAAATGCCGGGCATGTCCTGAAGAAAAAGAGCTTATCCAGCGCAAAACCGTATCCGGTACAGGGGGCTTATCAGTCGATAACAGTTTTATCCGCGACCCTGGACAGGGGCAGCCTCTTGACCCTGCAGCACGTGCATTTTTTGAGCCGCGCTTCGGACATGATTTCAGTCAGGTACGGGTGCATACTGGCACTAAGGCTGCAGAATTAGCTGGCGCGGTAAACGCACTGGCATATACGGCTGGGAAAAATGTGGTATTCGGTACCGGGCAGTACCAGCCGAATACTGGAGCTGGAAGGAGGCTGCTTGCTCACGAGCTGAGCCATACAATTCAGCAGGGGGCAGCACCGCGCCAGGAACTTGAGCCCGATTCGATCCGCAAGGACCTTATCCGGACTCGCTCAATATGGGCGCACATTATCACCAGAAAGGATGATCCGAAAGCCAAACGTGACGATATGCAGCTAAAAAGCACACTGAACCCTTCAGGCAAAGCACATCTCTATGCGAATCAGGTAGCATCAATTTACTTTGCAACCAAGAGCTATGTGCCTGATCAGGATGACCACAAAGTGCTCAGGCTTCTGGCCCAGGAATATCTTTACACCGCCCAGAGAAAAGGAGGGCTTAAAGGAAAGGTCATCGGGCACGCCGACATCGAATTATCGTCGAACCCGGACAATGAGGAACTATCCTTTCAGCGCGCCAGATGGACGGCTGCGGCTTTTAAGCATCAGCTGGTTGAAGCAGCCGCAGGTACAGCCAGGGTTTCGCCGGCTGATCTCCAGTTTGATGTCGAGGGAAATGGGACGGGGTTCTGCCTGGGCGATCCGGAATGCAAAGGGAAAGTTAATCCTGAAGCCCTGGCGCAGTATCGCCGAGCCGATGTTCTCATCTTTACCGAAAAAATGCCTGCCCCTGAGATTTCTTCCTGCCCGCCGGGTTCCGGAGCCGCCGTAAAAACCCTGGGCGAATACATAGAATTGATACGCTGCGCCGAAGTTAAAACCGGGTATACACCACGGCAGATGCTGGCAATGCTCAGACAAATGTATTACGGTAAGGATTGGAGTGCAACCTCTCAGGACCCGAACTGGAAATTCGTAATTCCATGCAGTCCTGATCTGGGCAATCCGAAAGGTAAGCTGGGAGAGAAGCTTTTTGAGGCATTGTATAACAGCGACACGGTTGAAGGGACTGATCTCGGCCATGTTTTCACCGGATTGGAAGCAATGACGTGCCCTTCATCGTCGGTGACCTTATCCAGAACAAAGACTTTTGCCGGTATGAGCATCGGAATCAGCCTTCGTGTTGATCTCAGTAACGAATCGTTTGCTACCTGGGGCGGAGACTTGGGCGCAGCGGCTGGCGCGATGACCGCCTGCTGGATGATGACTAACGAGGAGCGTGCGAAGAAAACGAAGGACTGTCACCAGGGGAATTCCCCAAAAGGCCTGATTTATTACTTTACAGAACTGCACGCACCTTCTCATGACCTTGAAGGGGATCTCGCCCCGTTTGTCATGCGTGCTGCGGAAGGAAAGGCATGCGGAGGTTCACTGGAAACACAATTCACTCCCCAGGCTCCAATCTCCAGTATTTTTAAAGATTTCTTTTACAATATAGGCCCTGCCGGACGTACGAGCAAAGCCCGATACCAATGCTTTGCGGAGGCTATCGGTGCGGATATCATAAATGGCAAAATAACCAATAGGGCATCACTACTCCGTAAATATGAAGAAAAAGTGCTTTCTTTTGCATGGGCATACTATGTCAACCTCAAGCATGAAATCCCGCGGTCTGATCCGATTGTCCCAATGCTGCTACGTCATTCACGGGGAGCCTTGAACCTGTTTTTCGACTGGCTTCAGGCGAGAATGCAGGAGTAAATCCCATAAGCCAAAAAATACACTGCCTGAACAGCCATTCGAGCCAGGGTAAAAGGGATCTTTAACCATACATATCAGGAGTGAAGAACCGATGTGGAAGGTAATTCACTGGAATTGCGAAAACTACAAATGAAAATACTTGATTTTAGTTAAAACAAAATTTTTTCCTCTTCTATTTGATTTTGTTTTTTCATAGCTCTCAGTCTTTAGCTAGCATATTTAATATATAAATTACCAACTATAAATTGGGGATGGGTATGGCTGAAAAATCCGGAATTAGTGTCAGAACACAGGAACCAAAGCAAAAGAGTTCGAATTTTTTCAAACAAAAGCCCAGCTATAATCCTTCAGGGTCTCCTGCTGAAAGCGTGCTGGAGTTTCAAAGAACAGCAGGCAACCAAGCTGTTCAGAGACTGATAAAGTCAGGAGCCTTGCAGGCTAAACTCAAAATAGGTAAACCCAACGACATATACGAACAGGAAGCTGAGAAGGTAGCGGATTCGGTTATGAGGGCTTCTAAATCTTCGATGGTATCTGCAGGGGAGTTTCAGGTCCAGAGGAAGTGCTCAGGTTGTGAAGAAGAATTGAAAAGGCAGCTTGAGGAAGAGCCTGTTCAGGTTAAGAAGATTACAGGCCGGAATCCTGAAGTAAATACGTTTATCGAGTCACAAATTAAAGGCTTGAAAGGAAGTGGTCAACCTCTTTCTAAGGAAACAAGGGAATTTTTTGAGCCGCTTTTTGGGTATGACTTTAGCCATGTGAGAGTGCATACTGATGCGGATGCTGCGGAATCGGCGCAGAAGGTAAATGCAAAAGCCTTTACCCTTGGAAAGGATGTGGCTTTTGGTTCAGGCCAGTATACCCCGGAAACAGCTGAAGGAAAAAAGCTGATTTCACACGAGTTAACACATGTGGTACAGCAGGGAAAAAGTTCCCTGCTGGGGATACAAAGGCGGCGGGTTGGACCGAAAAATGCCTGTTGCAGTATCCAAAAAAGACCCATGCCTGCAATAAATACTGATAAAATACCTGTTTCATCGCTTTATTCTTCCTCTGAAGTTATACAAAGAGCCATGATATGTTCAAAACGCCTCGAAGCTCCAGTAATTGGCTGGTTTGCGAACCATGCATATATTGACGACACCGGAGGTAATGACTGCCTGGGAGCCGGTGTATCAGGAAACTATGCGATAACTAATCTAATAAGGGGCAATTTTTTGAAGGGCTGTGCAACCAAGACGGACCATTCTCCTGATCCGCGCGGACGCAAACCAAATAAAAAACCCTGTGAACCAAAACCTGGCGTAACAAATGTTTCCCAATGTTTGAGGAACGCTTTTAACAGTTATATCGATCCCAGCCTTTACAAAAATCCTTCAGGACCTAATAGCAACACTTTTGCCGGAACCCTTGCCCGTGCCTGCTGCAAAGATGCAAGTTCAAAAGGCCTTGGATGGGTGCCTGGCTGGAACCATGCACCTGCAACTCCCTGTCCTCCACGGACAACATCTCCGGCACCAGTGCTTATAGCTACGGGGCTGAGTGCAGGAGGAGGCTTCAGGGGTTTAATGGAAAGAGATCGGCAGAGAGTAAGGAAAATGCTTGAAGGTGACAAGGAGTAAACGACAACAGAAATAGCCGAAAAATGGCTGAACGGAATTGTTGAACAGTGTAGTAATTGATGAATAAAAACAAGGTTCAAGCTTGCCGATTTCCCTGAAAATCAAAATGATTTTAAACCATTTTCATCAGGAAGGGATAAGTAATCAGCAGCTGGATATGAAAGCTTTTCACCTCATATAACAAGGATGAATAAATTATGACAACAGAAGATGTACGCAATACAATTGAAGATCTCAGCAGGCAATTTGAGGCTGCAGTACAAACGCAAGATATAGTAAAAATCGTACAGTTATATATAGAAAAGCCGAAATTCCTGCCGCGTGGCGGGGATATCCCGCAGTTCGGTCCCATTCCAGACGACCGCTGGTCCAGGGAATATATAAGTAGATACTGGTACGATGTTTTCCAGGTCCCTGAAACCGGTTTTAAGTATGTTCAACGTGTATGCGAGATCGAGGTGCTTGGTAATGTGGCATATGAGATTGGGACTTATTCTCTTGCAGCGGATACTGGAGTAGGGGACGATCTTGAGAAGGGAGTATACTTCATTTTCTGGAAGAAAGAGGGCGATCAATGGAAGATTGCAGTACATATTTTGAACACTGCAAGCAGTCCTAAATGGTTAT
>CAZSVY010000080.1:0-12405 GCA_964610495.1 uncultured Methanosarcinales archaeon | reverse complement strand
TGGAGACCGAAAATCTTGAGTACGAACTCGTAGACCTGACACTCGAATAATTCCTGCTGATTTTTAAATCGAAACCGTTGAGCCACAACCGTTGAGCCACAACCGTTGCGCCGGTTGATAACGCCGCTTTCACATCGTTTTCGCTCAAGCCTTTTTCGAAAAGGCTTGCGATCAAACCTTTTTTGAAAAGTTCGCGTTTTCGATCAAACCTTTTTTGAAAAGATTTGCGCTCAAGCCTTTTTTGAAAAGGCTTGCTGGATAGATTTATCTTTAAATGGCATATTTTATATAATCAGGAGATTTCCCATGAAACTGATTGTGCTTTCCGATACTCACCTGAAAACCGGAGAAATTCCTCAGCAACTCGAAACGCTCCTTGAGGAGTGTGACCTTATAGTCCATGCAGGGGATTTCAGTACTGTAGAGGCATATCAGGCCTTCAACGCCAGCGGCAAATTAAAGGCAGTTTTTGGAAATGATGATGTTTCCGAACTCAAAAGGCTCCTTCCCGAAAGGCTGAAATTCGAAGTCGAAAGTGTGAAGATCGGAGTTGTACATGAAGGAGGGCTTTCGGTTACCGATACAACTGCTCAGGGTTACCTCGCAAAAGAAATGGAGGTAGATGTCCTGATTTTCGGGCACCTGCACCGACCTTTGATAGAAAAAAGGGATGTCGTGCTTGTTTGCCCTGGCTCTCCTACCAAACCCAGGATGTCAAACCCAAGTGTTGTGGAACTCGTAATCGAAAAAGGAAGTATTAACGGCAGGATAATTGCTCTTGAGGGAGATACCTGCGAATATATAAAGTTCCGGGATTCCCTGAAAAAAAGCACGCCGGAAGAAAACCAGAACGAAAAAAAGGCCTGAGCGGGCAGGTATACGCCTGAAGGAAATCATAATCTGGACTACCCTGTATAACAGCCCTGAACAATAGCCTATTTGCCGCTTGAAATCCGGCACATGCCTTGCTAAACGGGGTCACAGGAATTCAATTTTCGCAAGCTCTGGTTACATTGTTTCCAGTTTAAACAGAACACCTGTACCCTGAAGGCTCAGATATACCTTATCCCCAAATTCGAGAATTTTCTCGACACTGACATTGCTGTTCCAGTTGTATACAAAATCGTAGCTACCCTGCATGGGTTCGAAACCCAGGGACATCAGCCGATGGTTAATCTCTGATGGGCGGGCCCCTTCACTGCTGAACCAGACCAGAAGATAGGTTTTCACAGGATCATCTCACATCTCAGTTTAATTATTTTACCGCTAAATTTCATTCAAACACAAGTTACTCATTTTATACCATGTTTCGTTTATTTATCTATATTTTGCCTCTTCTGACTTTAAGGCAGGTGAGAATAAAAAATGTTTACTTAATGCAACCGATGTCCTGGAATTAAATAAAAGAGTCGTAGAGAAAAAGGAAAAAGGAGAAAAAGAAGTAAATACCCCTGAAATTCGATAACATAGAAATTAGATAGCAAAGAGGGGAAAGAAGAGAAAGAGAAGGGAAAGAAGATAGAAAGAAAATTCCTGAGAATAAAAGCTGATTTTCTGAATAAAAAAGAATTAAGGGGCATTTGACCCCGGTTTTAACTATTTTATGGTTTTCATTTTTTGATTTCATTCTTCTTCTTTGAGGGACTCAAGAGCCTTTTTGACCATTGCACGGTAGGAATCCGTATCAGTCGAGTAGTGTTCTTTTGCAAGCTTTGAGTTTGGGTCTTCCTCTGCCTCAACTGCCCTTATCCTCTCAAGAGTCTGCTTTGCGGTATCGAGTACCCAGAGGTTCCGGGTAAGTTCATCTACCTGCTGGATGGATTCGGGGCGGATGGAAGTCAGGACGTTTCCGTCGTCTGTAGTATAGGTGCTCGTCTTGCCCACAACTGCCACAAAAGCCGGCAGTTCGCAGTCAGCGAGGAATTGAGCTGCCTCAGGCTGGTACTGTCCTGCATAGACCAGGAAGGAACCGGTCGGGTCTGAAACCCTTCCCCTCCAGTACTCGGAATCAGTGCCGATATCTTCCTTCTCGATAAGTGTACCAACAAGGAAGATACGGTTTACCTTAGCCCCTGTGGGAGTCAGGATATATTGCGGAGCATACTGATCGCTTTCGTCCCTTGAGGTCAGGTTCGAATCCTTCAGCTCCTGGGCAAAAACCCTGCGGGAAGCTTCTCTGAAAAAGCCTGGCATTTACTCCACCTCCAGTTCGGTAAGCATTTCATCAAGCATCTCTTTATCCAGGGAAGTTCTCGGAGTAATGGAATCCACAAGGATATAGCGATCAAGCTTGTGCCCGGTAACAATATAATACCTGCCTACCAGTTCGTGTTTCAATTTATCCAGCACAACCCCGGGATCAAGGGCATCTGCGGCCATTGCAATTGCAGTATCGAGAGAGAGGCCTGCAAGCTCTTCAGTAAGTTCTCTGTTAATCAGGGCATCCTGAGTGGAAGTTCCGGAGTCCAGAACCGCTTTTATCCTCAGGTCGTATTCTCCTTTTACTTTCCCGTGCTCTGCACAGGCACCCTTAACCAGAGCCCTCTTACACTCAGGGCAGCGTTTTATGAGGCCTGAACCGGTCTGGATGTCCACCATTGCTCCGAAGTATGTGGAAGTTGAGGACCCGACTTCGATATCTTCATCAAGCTCTTCTATGGAACTTGACCGGTTAAGCTGGATCTGGGCCTTGCCGCCCCATTCATTGACAACTACATTTTTCAACATATAGCTCTTGCCTTCTTCCATGTCCGGAAGTTCGGAACTGGCCCAGTTAGTGAATTTGATAACACCGGTTTGGTCCCCTAGAAGCCCTGCCTGCTCAATCGATTCGTGAGAGTTTTCCCAGAGCTGAACCACTTTTCCTTTGACTGTGGCCCACTGGCCTCCTGCAAGGTCGGAGATGTTCCTGAGTTCGGACTCTCGCGCAGCCGGCGTGAAATCCCCGCCTCCAACCCCAATGGGTTCATCCAGCTTTTCTACTGAACTGTTCTTGTTGAGCTGAACCTGGAACCTGCCATTATACTCTCCTACGACAACGCTCCTGAAGAGGTAACTTTCCCCCTGCTCAAGCTTAGGCAGTTCAGCATTTTTCCATTCGGTAAACTTTATGATTCCTGTTTCATCCCCCAGGAGCCCTACCTGAGAGATGGACTCGTGAGTATTTTCCCAGAGCTGGACAACCTTTGCCTTAAGATTTGCCCACTGCCCGTTTTCCGAGATATCCACAATCTTCGTAAGCTGGGGCTCAGCCTGCCTCACGTAAAATTCATTCTTAGGAATAGAATATTTCTTCAAAAAATAATTGGTCACGCTGCGCTGGGCTTCGTTTGAAGGAACTTTAAATTTCGTAATCAGTTCGTCAAGTCTGCTTTCGACGTCCTCTACAGGTACATCGATGCCAAGTTTCAAAAATCGATCTCGAATAGATTCTGCGGTTTGCTTCATTCTTTCTACCTCAAGCCTCTTGTTTATCTTTATTGTATAGAGAGGCGTTCTAAAAATACAACGCCACAGCATATAAAGTTAAGGAAAGCGGGGTGAAAGTATTAATCTCAAGGCCGTGGCCAATATCCGGGAAAGCTCGTCTTAAAGACTGCGAAGCCCTGAAGAGTTGGCCCCTGAGATCTATTCTTATGCAAGGGAATAATTACTTTTTTGGAACCGTTTTTAAATTCCCGACAGCAATAATACCTGCTTCCTGCCTGAGTTCAACTTCGAAATTACTTCAATCTTTCATTCTAATTTTTTTTTGCTAGATTATGCACCCAGGCTGTACTTAAACTTATTTATATATAGAAGCTTTTGCAGCGTCATCGCAAAGAGCCTATTCGAGGCTTATGGAAAAAATGAAAAACGATGTGCCAGTACATGAAAGCTTTATAAATTTTAAAAATATTATTTGCGTCTTCAGAAATGTAAAAAGGTCCTTTGTGTAAAAATTCATTTTCGAAGATATTCCGGAGTTAGCCATCGCTCTATCTTTGAAAAGGAAAAGTCAAGGAAAAGCGCTATGCCTATGACAGGCAGAACTCCTGCGAGGACTTTAGCCGTATTAAAATTCGTAAACCCTTCAAAAATCATGGATCCGAGACCTCCACCTCCTATAAGGGCCGTCAGGACTGCAATACTGTTTGCGAGAATCGCGGCAAATTTTATTCCGGCAAATATAGCAGGATATGCATTTGGAAGCCTTACGTTTCTCAGTATCTGGAAATCGGTCAGTCCGATACCTTTTGAGGATTCGATAAGTGCAGGATCTACATTGAAAAGCCCGATATAAGTATTTTTGATAATCGGAAGCAGTACCCTCAGCATTATGGCAATGACTGCGGGCATAAAACCGATTCCTATAAGAGGCACAACAACAGCTACAACTGCAAAACTGGGGACTGCCTGGAAGAGGTTTGAAAATCGCATTATTATCGAAGCTAACCCTGCACTGTACAGGGAAAGGAGTATTAGTGGAATTGCAACAAGAATTCCTGCGATAAGTGCAGTGTAAGTTAAAACCAGATGCTCAAGCGTAGCCTGCAAAAGCTCTGCTGTTAAGACCATTTTCCGTACCTCACCTGAAGAATGTGTTCTATTGCACCCGCAGCCCCGTCAAGAAATACCGCAAGTATTCCTACCCAGGTGCCTGTGACCAGGATTGTTCCCATATCGTAGAGCTGGATTCCGTTCTGAAGGGCTGCCCCAAGCCCGCCTGCAGCAATTAGCCCTCCGAGGGTTACAACTCCCATTGTAAATACCACTGCAATCCTGATGCCGCCTGCAATTAGAGGCAGAGACAGAGGAAAACGGACTTCGAACAGGATTTCCCGCCGTGTCAACCCCATAGCTTCCGCGATTTCAAGATATTGCCCGGGCACGTTAGAAAGGCCGGTATAGGTATTCCTGGCAATCGGAAGAATAGAATAGAGAATGGATGCCACAATTGTTGGCCCCTTCCCGATTCCGAATACCGGAAGCAGGAGCACAAGGAGCGCAACATCAGGAATGGTCTCCACGATATTCAAACCGTTAAAGATAGGGTCTGCAAATCTCGGATTTCTGTAGGTCAAAACCCCAATGAGCACACCGGCAAGAACCGAGAAGAAAAGAGCAACCGCAAACATGTACAGATGCTCAAGTGTGCGAAGGGTGAGCAACTGAGTAGTCCAGACTCGCAGGATTTCCGCAAAAATCTCATTAATGCTCCAGGTTGTCAATTGATCACCTTTCAAGGCTTAAGATCGACTTAAACCAGATTCTGGAGAATCCTGTCCGAAAACAGAACTTTCTCAGGCTTATCATCTTCAAGGACAAGCCCCATAGATTCCCCGTTGGCCTTGAGCCGTAGAAGGGCCTCAAGAAGTGAAGTTTCAGGAGAAAATAACGGCAGGGGTTTTAAAGCTTCTTCAAGGCTTTTTCCCGAGGATGCCGTTTTCATAACATCGCTTAAACCGACACGCCCCGCACTTCCGGGGCTTTTAAAAACAAGCGCGATTTCAAGCCCTTCCGCGGACATATGGTCAAGAGCCGATGCTGCAGACAGGCAGGGATCAAGAATATACCGTTTATCAAGGGGCTGTGCCAGATCCTTCACTTTCAGAGCATCGATGTGCCTGTACTTCCGTTTTGAATCAACAATCTCGGCAACTAATTCGGTGGCTGGAGAAAAAATTAACTCCTGAGGTGTTCCCACCTGGACAACTTCAGCGTTATCTATGATCGCAATCCTGTCACCAAGCCTGAAAGCCTCGTTGATATCATGCGTGACAAATACAATGGTCCTTCCAAGCTCCCTTTTGATCCTGTAAAATTCATCCTGAAGCTGCGCCCGAAGGAGCGAGTCAAGCGCCCCGAAGGGTTCATCCATCAGAAAGAGAGGCGGATTCATGACCATAGCTCTTGCAAGCCCGACTCTTTGCTGCTGGCCTCCACTCAGCTCGTGAGGATAGCGGTCCATAAAAATCTGCGGAGGGAGAGAAACAAAGTTTAGCAAATCCCGCACCGCCTCGCGGATTCTTTCATCCTTCCAGCCTTCCAATTTCGGTATGAGCCCTATATTCCCGGAAACCCGCAGGTGGGGAAGAAGCCCGATATTCTGGATCACATAGCCGATGTTCCGTCTGAGCAGGATCGGGTCAAACTTACTGATATCTACCCCGTTTATCGAGATGCTGCCAGAATCAGGTTCTATCAAACGGTTCATCATCCTGAGGGCAGTCGTCTTTCCGGAACCGCTTTTCCCTATAAGAATAAGGACCTCTCCTCCCTGAATTTCAAGGTTCAGGTTTCTGACGGCAAAGTTTTCTCCATACCTTTTTGTGACATTTTCAAGCCGGAGGAATTTAATTCGCTCAAAAAGCTTTCTGGATATCATATTCAGGCGCCATATCAGCCGGAAAAGCTCAGGCTGAAATCAAACTTTCATTTACCAGGAAATCGTGAGCAATATCCCTTGCTTCCCTGCCGCCGATGTCGTATTCTGAATTAAGGCCCCTCATGGTTTCCGGATCAATCCTGCCGTCAAGCTGCTTCAGAGCTTCCAGAGCCTGCGGGTTTTTCTGCGCAAAGTCTCTGGAAACAAGAATAACCGCATCATACGGAGGAAGTGCGTTCTTATCGTCCTCGAGAACCTTTAGCCCGTACAGGTCATTGCGGGTGTCTGTGGTATAGGCACTGATCGCATCGACTTCTTTATTTTTGAAGGCTTCATACATAATGCCTGGAGCCATAGAATTATAGCTTTTAAACGTGAATCCGTAAACCCGGGCGATCTGCGGAAGCCCGTCTTCCCTTGTGGCGAATTCGGGGTCAGTTCCCATTATCAGATCAGGCGCATAAGGAGCAAGATCACTGATCCTGGAGATTCCGTTAGCCTCAGCCCAGTTTCTGTCAACAGCTATGGCATAGGCATCCTCAAAGCCCAGGCGAGCCGCAATTACAATCCCATCGCTGTTAAGCATGCCCTGTTCAGATTCATTGTATACTACAGCAGGATCCCACTCCTCAAGAGGCGGCTTTTTTAAAATCTGGCTGTATATGGTTCCTGTGTACTCAACATAGGACTGAATATCCCCTTTTTTCAGGGCTTCGTAATTTACAAGCGTGCCCCCAAGATTTTCTTTTACCTCAGTTTCGTATCCTTCTTCTTCAAGCAAAAGCGAAATCATGTGGGCGGTAATATAGGACTCCTGAAAGAGTTTAGTTCCGATTACAACTGTTCCCTGTGCCTGAGTGGAATTTTGTTCGTTCGGAGCATTTTCCGTACAGCCGCCTACCAAAAGCGAGGCTGCAAGCAGCAAAAATACCATAGCACGAAACTTCATTTCAATCCCCCCGGAATAATCCTGACCCCTTTGACCAGTTAATAGCCTTTTTGATGCATTGCCTAAATTTTACTGTCGATACTAGTTATAACTTATTATTTTTCAACTTTTTATAAAGACCGTGAGAAACAAAAGAATAGCAAATGTCTAAACATGTTATGGCAGCCCAGTGTTTTTACAGGGCTTTGCGGGAGAAATCGAATGTATGAATGCAAACTCTCAGGGCTGGCCGTAAAAATTTCCTTTCAGAGCCGATTGAAATTGCGGCAGAATAAAAATAAGTGAGTAAACAGGCGTCCAGAAATTACCGGTGTCCTGACAATCCGTAAACCTGAGCTTGCACGGTAATTCTCAAAGTATAATTCTCTCATTGCCAAAATACAATTATTTTCATTGCCAGAGCATAATTATTTTTGAAGTACAATTTTCATTTTAAAATGTTTGTTTATAGACACGTTAATACTATTTAAATTTCTTTGTTTTGTAGCTTTATAGAAAACTATAGAGTGCTCAAAAAAATTCTAAGAATTACACCAGTGTTTCCTGGTAGTAGCCGTAACTATTTATTAAATGTGTAATATCTGATGAAAATACTTATATAAGTCAAGCTTCAAGAAATGCCCTGACTCTCAAGCCTTAAGAAGCATAAGGCATAAAAAGCAGGAAATACATATCTGAGTTATAAAATAAATATTTTTCTGCACTTTCAAAAAGATAAAATAGTTGCAAAAGCTAAGATCTGGATGGAATTCCTTCAAAATTCTCAGATTTATGTTCCGGAGGTTGTTTATCCTGTATGGAGAACTTATTTAGTAATAATAGAGGGATTCTTTTTTATTGTTAGCTGTCCCTTATACGTGTATAACACTCTACATATATTTAGACAATGGAATTTTATCTAAAACTTTCAAAGGTAATGTATAAATTCTAAAAAAGGTTCATTAAATCTATGAAAGCTATTATCCTCGCAGCAGGAGAAGGGCTGCGCTGCAGGCCTCTTACTCTTACTCGTTCAAAAGTAATGCTTCCTATCGCCAACAGGCCTATTCTGGAGCATGTAATAGATTCGCTTGAAAAAAATGGAATAACTGATATTATATTGATTGTCGGATATAAAAAAGAACGCATAATGGACTATTTTGAAGACGGGCTGAATTTCGGAGTAAAAATAAAGTACATCGAACAGAAAGCCCAGCTTGGTACTGCACATGCAATCGAGCAGGCAAAAAATTTGATCGGCTCCGAAGACTCGGAATTTCTTGTGCTCAATGGAGACAACCTTGTGGAACCTAAAACCATAGCGGATCTTCTCAATAACTATGAAGGGGATGCAACCCTTCTGACCGTAAGAATGGAAGAGACCGCAGGCTATGGCGTGGTTCTAAAAGAAAGGAAGAGAGTTACAAGGATCCTGGAGAAAAGGCCTGGAGACCTGAGCCGTATCGTAAATACGGGAATTTATGTTTTTACGCCGCAGGTCTTTGAAACCATCGAAAAGACCCCGATATCCGAAAATGGGGAATATGCAATAACCGATACCCTCCAGCTTATGATTGATGAAGGGAAAATCATTACTTCCGTTCCTACCGAATCAAAATGGCTTGATGCTGTCCATGCCTGGGATTTATTGAAAGCAAATGCCATAGTCTTAAATTCTGCAAGGAATTTCAAGCTTGAAGGAGAAGTGGAAGAGGGCGTTGTCATCAGGGGAAAAGTAGCAATTGGAAAGAATACCAGGATTCGTTCCGGAACTTACATTGTAGGCCCTGTTGTCATAGGAGAGAATTGTGACATCGGCCCCAATGTAGTTATTCTGCCCTCCACAACAATAGGAGACAATGTATCGATCCGGTCATTTACCGAAATCCAGAATAGTATAATAATGAACGACTGCAGGATATACTCGCACGGGCAGATCTCGAATTCCATATTCGGAAGCAACAATACAATTGGTTCAGGTTTCTTTGTTGAGGAAAAAGAAGGCCTGTCGATCATTATGAACGGAACCATTCATCGAGCCCCCAAACTCGGTACTATCTTTGGAGATGACAACCGGATTGGGAACAGCGTACTTGTGAAGGCCGGAGTAACGATAGCTGTTGACTGCCAGGTTGAATCTGGAAATACCATATACAAGGACCTGTCCCGTCATTCGGTGGTTCTTTAATCCCAGGAAGGTGAAAAAATGTGTGGAATCGTAGGATATGCAGGGGAAAATTCTGCTGCATCTGTCATTATAGAATCCCTCAAAAAACTCGAGTACCGCGGATATGATTCTGCTGGGATTTCGATTCTGGGCAGCGGAGTCGATACTTACAAATCGGTAGGCAAAATTGTAAACCTTGAAGCCACAGTCCCGAACAAAGTAAGTGGCAGTATAGGAATAGGGCATACCCGCTGGGCAACCCACGGGCGTCCCAGTACGATAAATGCTCATCCGCATAATTCCGGAAATCCGTGTAAGATCTCAGTTGTGCATAACGGAATCATAGAGAACTACATGGCACTGAAAGAACGGCTGACTTCAGAAGGATACGAGTTTAAATCGGAAACCGATACAGAAGTGATCGCACATCTCCTGCACAAACACATATACGGGGAGCCCGATGGAAAAGAAGCAAAGTGTGAACTCCTTACAGGACTCCGGAAGGCGCTAAAAGAGATTGAAGGTTCTTATGCCCTTGCAATTCTCTGTGCTGACGAACAGGGAAAACTCGTACTTGCCCGGAAAGACAGTCCACTTGTTATAGGACTTGGCAGAGGGGAGAACTTTGCCGCATCGGATGTAACTGCTTTTTTGAATTATACAAGGGATGTCATTTTCGTAAATGATTTTGAAACCGCGGTTTTGACTCCTACCAGTTTAGAGATTTTTGATAGAGAAGGAAAAGTCCGGGAAAAGAAGATAGAAAAGATCGAATGGGACTTTGAAGCTGCTGAAAAAGCCGGTTACGAACACTTCATGCTGAAAGAGATTCACGAGCAGGTGAGTGCAATTCATAACACGCTTGCAGGTAAGGTCTCGGAGCTTGAAGGAACCATATTTCTCAAAGAACTTAATATGAGCGAGGATGAGATAAAAAAGCTTTCGAGAGTTCAGATTCTGGCGTGCGGAACCTCCTGGCACGCAGGGCTGCTTGGAAAGTACCTCTTTGAGCAGCTGGCAGGAATCCATTGCGATATAGATATTTGCTCGGAATACAGGTACAGAAGCCCGGTTATGAATGACGGGACTCTTGCCATTGCAATTACCCAGTCCGGAGAGACTGCAGATACCCTCGCAGCCGTGAGGGAAGTAATGTCCTATAACTGCCCTACGCTTGCGATTACAAACGTTGTCGGAAGCACCATTACAAGAGAAGCTAACAG
This sequence comes from uncultured Methanosarcinales archaeon, assembly GCA_964610495.1. GTDB lineage: Archaea > Halobacteriota > Methanosarcinia > Methanosarcinales > Methanosarcinaceae > Methanosarcina. The sequence goes on along the minus strand of CAZSVY010000080.1, from coordinate 1,720 downwards.
TGTGCTCTATACCATAGCAGGGCCTGAGATAGGAGTTGCCGCGACCAAGACTTTCAGTACCCAGCTCACACTGCTTTATCTGCTTGCCGTAAAGTTTGCCCTCTCAAGAGGCAAGCTAAGTCCGAATTATGTTAAAGGGTTCATCATGGATCTCAGAAAAGTACCGGGCCAGATTCAGCAGATCCTTAACCAGAAAGAGACAATAAAGGAATGTGCAGAGGTTTTCGCTCACGCAAAGAGTTATTTCTTCCTTGGCAGGCACCTTAACTATCCGATTGCCCTTGAAGGAGCTCTCAAGCTAAAAGAAATTTCATACTTGCATGCTGAGGGTTTTGCCGCAGGCGAGCTTAAGCACGGGCCAATTGCCCTGCTCGAGAAAGGAACTCCTGTAGTTACCATTGCAACAAGAGGGCAGACCTATGATAAAGTACTGAGTAATATAAAAGAAGTAAAAGCCAGGGATGCGACGGTTATCGCAGTGGCCGATAACAAAGATACCGAGATCGGAAAATATGCAGATGTCGTCCTTACGATTCCTCAGAGTAGCGAACTGCTTTCTCCGCTGCTCAGTGTTGTAGTCCTCCAGTTGCTTGCTTATTATACTGCTCTTGCTCGGGGATGCTCGATTGACAAACCGCGCAATCTTGCAAAAAGTGTCACCGTGGAATAATGGAAAGACTGAAAATTTAAAACTAAAAAATCAAGAGAATTAAAGAAATAAACTTCAGGAAACTTCGGAGTGGGACATATGAAACTCTTCGGATCTTCAGGAATAAGAGGGATAGCTAACAAAGAAATCACGCCCGAACTTGCACTTAATGTAGGGCTTGTATTGGGAAGCCGGAAAAAGACTGCAGTTATCGGGAGGGACCCCAGAGTTTCGGCCCCTATGATAGAACATGCCCTGATTGCAGGAATGACTGCGGCAGGCTGTGCTGTAACAGAGATAGGCCTTGTTACCACTCCAACCCTGGCATATGCAGCCAGAGAATACGAATGCGGTGTAATGGTTACAGCCTCCCACAACCCGTCTGAGTACGTAGGGATCAAACTCTGGAATCCTGACGGCATGGCTTTTGACTCGGCGCAGCAGGACGAGATTGAAAAAGCCATTGAAGATGCGGACTTTTCCAGAGTCCCCTGGAACCTGATAGGCAAATTTGAAGAAGACGGAAATGCTATCCGGGCCCATATGAATATGATCAAAAAGCTCGTCGGAAGTTCCAGCCTGAAAGTAGTACTGGACTGCGGATGCGGAGCAGGAGGGACAATTAGCCCTTATCTCCTTCAGGAACTGGGCTGTGAGGTAATAACCCTGAATGCCCAGCCTGACGGCCACTTCCCCGCGAGAAACCCGGAGCCGAACGATGAAAATCTTTCCATGCTCAAAAAAGCTGTTGTGGATTTCGGAGCCGATCTTGGAATCGCGCATGACGGTGACGCAGACCGAATGATGGCAGTGGATGAGAAAGGCAATTTTGTTTCGGGAGACGAGCTGCTTGCAATTTTCGGGCGCTTTGAATGTAACGGCAGAAAAGGTACAGTCGTTGTGCCTGTGGACACTTCGATGATGGTTGACGATTCCCTTAAGGGTTCGGAAATCGTGAGGACAAGAGTGGGGGATGTCTATGTCGCAGAGGGCATAAAACAGTGCGGTGCTATTTACGGAGGCGAGCCGTCAGGAAGCTGGATTTTCCCGAAGATTTCCTACTGCCCGGAC
>CAZSVY010000079.1:0-3953 GCA_964610495.1 uncultured Methanosarcinales archaeon | reverse complement strand
AGTTTCCATCCCCTTCGAAAAATCTGCAGGGTGCTCGGCTGAAATAGACTTATATTTCAGGATGCAGTTATAAAGATGATCAAGATGAAATTTGAAATAATAATACGCAGTTTCATGATAGCCACTTTAATATCACTTGTAGCAGTAATTATAGAGGCAGCTTATTACGGATTACATCTGGAGAACACCTATTCAATCAGTAACGCCGGTTATTCTATAACCAGTCCTTTTGTTAATAGTTTTTCAGATCTAAGCAGTCCTGTAAACCTGATAATACTCGCGTTAATATTCATCTCTACCTTTTTGATAGCTTCAAGTAAAATCTCTAAAAAAAAGAAATCACAAAAAAAGCTCATGAAAGTATATTAATAAAATCCGATAATGGATAAGATCTGAGAAAGGAGGCGTATCCGTCTTGCAGGATCAGATTTGAAAAACCATTTTTTGCGGCTTTTGTAGACCTCTACGATATCTGCTAAATATAAATTATTGATATTTTAAATTTCCTTTTTACATGGCATCTGATGATTTCACTTTTATTCAGCCGAAGGCAGCCGGTTTCAGCCGCGCATTTACGCGGGACAATAACGGCAGGAGAATGCCATTCAGGTTGCTCTGGAATAGTATGAATCGATTAAACAAAAAGAGACCTTCATTTTCAGTTTGAAAGCAAACTTGAAAAAATTATATGGCGAAAGCGAAGAATTCCGCCTTTCAACCCGGTTTTCTGAAAGTTAAATTACCTTCCTGAATTAACCGAACCTTCCTGAGTTAACTGAACCTTCCTATAAGCGCGCTTATGCTTTCACTTGTAACCATACCTATAATCCGGTTTTCGGAGTCGATCACGGGAAGCGCGGAAATCGAGTAATCTTCCATTATTGAGGAGGCGGTCTCGATTTTTTCGCCGGAATACACGTATTTCACGTCGCGGGTAATTATCTCATCCAGCTCGGTGATTTTGCAGGCAACGGCTTTTGTAATATCCCAGGAGGTAACTATGCCTTCAAGCTTTCCGTCCCCGGATACGACAGGCAGATGGTTTACCTTCTTTTTTACCATAAGCATTGAGGCATTTTCCAGCGTTTCGTCCCTGGAAACCGAATAGAAATTCAGGTTCATGATATCGCTTACGAGAATCTGTGAGAGAAAGCCCCTTATAAGGTAGTTAAGCTGTCCTTCTTCAAGCAGGAAAGCATCGTGCCCGTACTGGGACCTGATTTCCTCGTATTTGGCATCAACCCCGTTTGCCGTAAGCGCAGCTACGATTTCCTGGGATTGATAGGGAGGATAGAGCCAGTCTGAGGTTATGGAAATCACAAGGTATTTTGCTGTAACCCCGGAAAAGCCCTCTATAAGGGACCCGTTCTTTGAGAGGTCAAAGAAATCCACGGCTTTTGTAATATAAAGATAGGAATTGGTATCAAAACGCTTCGTAAAGGTATCTCCCTGGTAGTTCAGGTAGCTTTCGACCTGGAAATTCGAGGAGCGCTCCGGAAAGGTATCTGAAGAGATATCTGAAGAGGTTTTTGAAGAAGTTTCTGAAGAGATATATGAAGAGGCTCCTGAAGAAGTTTCTGAAGAGATTTTTGACAGATCCGGGCCCGTTTCGTCCTGCTGCGCTCTTCCGAACTTCTTTTGCATGGAAGCATCGCTTAAGTAGGTAATATGGCCTATCATACGGGCAAGTGCCAGACCCTGTGCAGGGATTTCTTTCCCGTAATAGTTCCCCCCGTTCCAGTTCGGGTCGTCGGTTATGGCTTTTCGACCTATTGCCCCGAATGCAATTTGCTGCGGGGTCGTGGATGCGGTTGTTGCGATTGCAATCGCTTTTTTAACCATTTTGGGGTAGCTGACAGTCCATTGAAGTACCTGCATTCCACCCATCGAGCCGCCTGCAACTGCAAAAAGCTGTTTTACTCCCAGATGTTCGACAAGTTTTTTCTGGGCATTTACCATGTCTGCTATGGTGAGTATGGGAAAAGAGATGCCGTAGGGATTTCCGGTTTCAGGGTTAATGGAAGAAGGGCCTGTAGAACCCTTACATCCCCCGATAATATTTGAACAGACAACGCAATATTTTTCCGTGTCAAAGGCCTTATTCGGGCCGATTACGGTATTCCACCAGCCTGGCTTTTTGTCGCCTGCGTGAAACCCGGCAGCATGGGCATCACCGGTAAGGGCGTGGCAGACCAGGATAACATTGCTCTTATCCGCATTCATCTTCCCGTACATCTCGTACTCTATCCTGACACGGGAGAGGGTTTTTCCACTTTCGAGCCTGAAAATTCCGGGAATTTCATAGTTCATTGAACGGACTATCCCCAGGTTCTGGCCTTTCTTTCCCGAAAAAAAGTTTTTAAAAGAAGGAATCTGGGTCGAGATCTCCATGCTCAGACTCCGGAGAGTGCCTGCCCGATATCGGAAATCAGGTCATTTTCATCCTCTATTCCTATTGAAAGCCTTATAAAATCCTCAGTTACTCCACAGGCAAGCTGTTCTTCCTTTGACAGCTGTTCATGGGTGGTTGAAGCCGGATGGATTACAAGGCTTTTTGCATCCCCGATGTTTGCAAGGTGGGAAAAAATCTCAAGCCCTTCGATAAACTTTTTGCACTCACTGGCTCCGCCTTTGATCCCAAACCCTATTATCGCACCGGAACCTGATTTAAGATATTTCTTTGCAAGCTCATGGCTGCCGTGGGATTCAAGTCCGGGATAGGAGACCCAGGAAACTTTCGGGTGCTTTTCCAGGAATTTTGCAACCTCCAGGGCATTGTCACAGTGCTTCTTCATTCTGAGAGGCAAAGTTTCAAGCCCCAGGGTTAACAGAAACGAGTTAAAGGGAGAAATGCATGCGCCGGTGTCCCTCATGAACTGAACCCTGGCTTTTGCAATAAAAGCTGCCTTTCCAAAGGCTTCCTTATATTTCAGGCCGTGGTATCCGGGATCGGGCTCGCAGATTTCGGGGAATTTTTCGGGGTTCCAGTCAAAGTTTCCGGAGTCGACAATTACCCCTCCTATAGAAGTCCCGTGGCCGCCTATGAATTTTGTCGCCGAAAGTACAACTATGTCTGCCCCGTGCTCAATCGGCCTTAAGATCAGGGGAGAAACCGTATTGTCCACAACAAGGGGAATTCCTGCGGCATGGGCAATCCCTGCGAGTTTTTCAAAATCAGGAATATCAAGCCCGGGATTTCCTATTGATTCCACATACAGAGCTTTTGTTTTTTCGGAGATTGCATTTTTGAATTCTTCAGGCTTATTTGAGTCTACGAATTTTACGGTTCTTCCGAGTTTGGGAAATGTATAATTGAAAAGCTCGTAGGTGCCTCCGTAAAGCTTATCCCCTGAAACAATCTCGTCCCCGGGTTTTGTAAAAGTGAGAAGTGCGGTTGTAATTGCAGCCATTCCTGAGGAGGTTGCAAGCGCACCTATGCCTCCTTCAAGGGCAGCAATTCTTTTTTCAAAAACATCGGTTGTAGGGTTCATCAGGCGGGTATAAATATTGCCTTCTTTCCTGAGCCCGAAAAGGTCGGCTGCATGCTCGGTGTCATTAAATACGTATGCTGCAGTCTGATAAATCGGAACTGATCTTGCTCCTGTAGCGGGGTCAGGTTTTGCGCCTGCATGCACGGCAAGGGTAGAAACTCCCAGGCCTTCGGACTTCTTATTTGTCCGACTTTCCTTACTTCCCCTGCTTCCTTTTTCGTTCCGGTTACTGTTTTCGTCCGTCATCTCATCTTACCTCCAGGCCAGACTTCTCTGCTATCCCGCGCGGCTATTTCTCAGCGTCTCTTTATTCGACTTTTTTTCGATCTTCTTAAAGTCAGGAGTGAGAATCGAACTCACATAATTCCGGGTTGCAGCCGGAAGCATCACCACTCTGCCATCCTGACGCTCATACTCTTTTTGCATATGTTCACAATTGTGACTGCATCATCACAATCGTGA
>CAZSVY010000078.1:0-7681 GCA_964610495.1 uncultured Methanosarcinales archaeon | reverse complement strand
TCAGTTTGCGCAGGATCATATACAAGGTATTTCTTGTATATAAAGCTTTATGTTATTCCCTTCAACACATTGGCTTGTGTGAGGGATATATACAAGGAATTTCTCGTATATAAAGCTTTTTATTGCTCTCCTCAACACATTTGAGTTGTGTGAGGAACATATACAAGGCATTCCTTGTATATAAATCTCCTCCTGCAAAGGAGGATTTAACAAATTTGAAAGAGGGAAATGGGAATAGTTGAAAGATTTCAAAAGAGTCATACTTTCGAATCCTTAACTTTGTCCGTTTTTATGAGCCATTGTTTCGAAAACAACGTCTCCAGGCGCCTGCTGTTGCCGTTTTTCAGATTCCGTTTTTTGGCACCTTTAAGCTTCGTTTTTCAAGTCCCGTTTTTCAAGTTTCGTTTTTCATTCTCTCAGATGTCGTGTGACACCTTGGAAGCAACCCTAGAAGGGTGTATTTAGTATAAATAATTTTCCGTCCGGAGCTCAAAAAGCAAACCTTAAATTTAAACATCTAAAAACACGCGTGGCATTTATATACCAGAAATCTACATTCAAGTAGATGATTACCATGAATGTAAGAACTGAAAGAAGGGATCGATTTTTACATCGAACCCATGCAGAATAAAAAGGTAACTGTTTTTGACACAACACTGCGTGACGGAGAACAAACCCCTGGGGTATCTCTGACTTCTGCCCAGAAGCTGGAAATTGCCCATCAACTTGACAAGCTTGGGGTAGACATAATAGAAGCTGGATTTCCTATCTCATCAGAAGGAGATAAAGAATCCGTAAAATCGATTTCTAATGCCGGGCTGGATGCTCAAGTTTGCGGACTTGCCCGTGTGCTGAAAAAAGATATCGATGCCTGTTTTGAAAGCGATGTAGGACTTGTGCATACTTTTGTCCCTACTTCTGACGTACAGCGGACATATACCATCAAAAAAAGCCAGGAAGAAGTGATTCAACTGGCCGTGGAAGCTGTCCAGTACATTAAAGACCATGGGAGTAAGTGCATGTTTTCTGCAATGGATGCTACGAGAACCGAGCCCGAATATCTAATAGAGGTTTTCAAAGCGGTCCAGGAAGCGGGATGCGACATAATTAACGTGCCAGATACGGTTGGCGTTATGGTTCCATCCGCAATGTACAGGCAGATAAAAGATATCGCGGCCGAAATAAGAATTCCGATAGATGTGCATTGCCACAATGATTTCGGGCTTGCCGTAGCAAACAGCCTCATGGCAGTCGAAGCAGGCGCGTCTCAGGTTCAGGTTACAATAAATGGCATAGGAGAAAGGGCAGGAAATGCTGATCTTTCCCAGACAGTCATGAGCCTGGTTGCAATGTACGGAGCAAAAACGAATATTCGGACCGAATACCTTGTAGAAACCTCGAAATTGATTGAAAACTATACTGGAGTCAGGCTTCCTCCAAATACACCTGTCGTGGGCCAGAATGCCTTTTCCCATGAATCAGGAATCCACAGCCAGGGAGTACTTGAAAAATCCGATACTTTCGAACCCGGAATAATGACACCGGAAATGGTAGGACACAGACGGCGTATTGTACTTGGTAAACACACAGGCAAACATGCAGTCAAGCAATCTCTCGAATCTGCAGGTATAATAAGCAATGACAAGCAGCTCGATGAAATCGTATCCCGAATTAAGGAAATTGCAAACAAGGGTAAACAGATTACGGATGCGGACCTCTATGCGGTTGCTTCTGCCGTGCTCGGGAAAGCAAGTTCTGAAGAAGAACTGATAAAACTTAAAGAAGTCTCCGTAATGACTGGAAATATCCTGACCCCGACTGCAGTGGTCAAGGCAGACATTGAAGGCAAGGAAATTATTTCAGCCAAGACAGGGGTTGGTCCTGTGGATGCCGCTCTCAATGCTGTAAGGGATATCCTGGGAGAAAGTAACCACTTCAAACTCCAGGAATTCAGGATAGATGCAATTACAGGCGGAGCAGATGCCCTTGCAGATGTATACATAGGGCTTGAAAATGAGAAAGGTAGGATCGTAACTGCAAGATCCGCAAACCCCGATATAGTCATGGCCTCTGTAGAAGCCCTTGTAAATGCTATGAACCTGCTGTATAAAAGAGAGGAAAAGAGCTAAAATCGACCGGGACAGGCTAAAACTGACTGAAAGCGCCCGAACATTATAATTGAAAACAAAAAAATCGGATAAGAATCGAATATTCGTTTTTCGGGTCTGTATTCCATAAATCATGTATAAAAAGTAAAATAAAATGAGATGGAATACAGACCCATGCCTTATCCAATTATTGATTCTCACTGTCACCTTGATTTTCCTAAATTCAACCGCGATAGGGAAGAGGCTATTCTCCGAGCCAGGGAAGCAGGAGTTGTCGGAATTATAAATTCCGGAATTTCCCTGAAGGGAAACCGCATTAGTCTTGAGCTTGCGGAAAAACATGAAGATATTCAGGCCACACTTGGCCTGAGTCCTGATATTGGCAGGGAAGGTGCGGATAAAGAAATAGATGCCATTCTAGCCCAGATTGAAGCCAATGCGGGAAAAGCAGTTGGTGTTGGGGAGGCAGGCCTGGACTTTCAGGACTGCAAAACAAATGAGGAACGGGAGAGGCAGACCAGGGCATTCAAAAAAGTGATCGAGCTTGCAAAAGCCCTGGACAAACCTCTTGTAGTGCATGCCCGGCTGGCTGAAGCTGAAGTGCTGAAGCTTGTCAGAGGCGTGGATACGGTTATTTATCACTGCTACAGCGGCCCTGTAGAAACCATGCGGGAAATCGTGGATATGGGATACTACATTTCCCTGGCAACTCTTGTCTGCTTTTCCGAACATCATCAGGTTCTTGCGGAGGCCGTGCCGCTTGAAAACCTGCTTCTGGAAACCGACAGCCCTTTCCTTTCTTCGCGCAAAGGCAGAAACGAGCCTGCCTTCATAGTAGATTCAGTCCCTGTAGTAGCGCAACTTAAGGAAATGGATCCGGCAGAGATTGCAAAGTCGGCTACCGAAAATGCGCGCAGGGCTTTTAAGATTTAAAATCTGAGACCTTATTAAAAGCAAGGAATGAAACTGGGAAATAATGCGAAAAATGCAGGGAAAAGCATAAGGAAAAAAGAGGAATACAAGAGGAAAAACCATGGAAGTACGGTACATTTGCCCCACAGCTTACGATTCCAGTGTATATCTGGTAAATGGAAAAGTCCTGATCGACGCGGGAATGAATAGCGACCTGATAATCGAGCAACTTGGGAAATATATAAAGCTTACAGACCTGGAGCTCATAATCCTGACCCATTGCCATTATGATCATACCGCGGCAGCAGCGGCTATTGCAGAAAAAAGCGGTGCAAAAGTCGGAATACATAAAGCTGACCTGGGAGGCATAAACGACGAATATCTCAGCGTGTCCGTACTTTTCGGAGACCGGGCCCCTGCGGTCAGGCCCACAATTACATATGAGGAAGGAGATAAAATTGACATAGGGAATGGGGAATATCTGGAAGTTATCCATACCCCAGGTCATTCGAAAGGGAGTATCTGCCTCTATGAGCCGGTCTCAAAAAGTCTCTTTTCCGGGGATACTGTTTTCCCAGGCGGGGGTTTCGGAAGAATGGACTTTGAAGGTTCAGAACCTGAAAAAATGGCTGAGTCAATAGAAAAGCTTACAAAACTGGATGTAAAAACCCTGTACTCTGGACATGGAGCTCCTGCGGATAGGGATGGGAACAACCAGATTATGGCTTCGTACAGAATGCTAAAAATGATGATGGGCGAATAAAAGCAGCCCATAGAGACAATCGACGAGGACAGTGGGTATAGAACAGTTCAGATACAGAACAGTTCAGATATAGAACGGTTCCGATATAGAACGGTTCAGATAACTGTTTAAGCGGGATCAAAGAGAGTAAGGAGCCTTAAAGCAAATTATGACCAGAGATACAGCAGTTCCAAAGAAGAATAAGAATTTGAGCTCGAAAAAACAGAATGAAGAGGGGTCGGGTAGAAAAACCGGTTTTTTTGTCCCAAAAAAAGCTGAAGCGAGACAAAAGACAGATGAAGAAGCTACGTCAGGCGCGAAGCCCGGAATAAAACTCAAAAAAGCCGAAGGAAAAAAAATAGATGTAAAGTCTCCGAAAGAAACAGGGAAAAAACCGGGAAAAAGATCCGAAATCAAAGAAGTCAAGAGGGCAAAGAAAGAAAAGCCCATCTCTTCCCGCATACCTGCATCAAAATTCCTTCCGATGAGCCCTGAGGAGGTGAAAGCTCGCGGCTGGAGAGAACTTGACATTATTCTGGTTACCGGGGACGCCTATGTGGACCATTCCAGCTTCGGCACGGCAATAATAGGAAGAGTCCTTGAAGATGCTGGTTTCAGAGTAGGAGTAATTGCCCAGCCGCGCTGGGACAGCCCCGAAGACTTTAAAAGACTTGGAAAGCCCAGACTCTTCTTTTCCGTAAGCGCAGGAAATACTGACTCTATGGTCAGCAACCTGACCCCAGGCCTGAAACCGCGGAATAAGGACGCTTATTCTCCTGGAGGCAGAGCAGGGCTTCGCCCGAATCGCGCGGTAATCATCTACTCAAACAGGATAAAAGAAGCCTTCCCTGAAGTGCCTATAGTCCTGGGAGGAATTGAAGCTTCTTTACGGCGTTTTGCTCATTACGATTATCTTTCGGATAAAGTCAGGCAGTCCATCCTGGCTGACGCACCTGCTGATCTTGTAGTCTACGGCATGGGAGAGCTTCAGATAGTGGAAATTGCAAAACGACTGCAAGCTGGGGAAGATATCAGAAACATCAGAAATATTCCGGGCACAGTCTGGAAGATGGAAGTTAAAGCCTGGAAAGAACTCAAAGAAAGAATCGAAAAGCCAGATGAGAGACCGGATAAACAGGAAAAGGACAAGCCTGAAAGAAGAGACGGGAAAATAACTGAGGATGCAGCCGAATTTTTAAGGGAATATATAGAAATTCCTTCCTTTTCAGAGGTTTCTCAGGATAAAGCAGCCTTTGCAAAGGCTTTTCGCATTTATTTCGCGGAACAGAACCCTGTTACTGGAAAGGGGGTTGTCCAGCCTCACCCAAAAACCATAATCGTACAGAACAGGCCAATGCGCCTCCTGACAGAGGCTGAGATGGACCATGTATATGAATTGCCGTTCACTGGCGAAGCCCACCTCTCTTACACCGAACCCATTCCTGCCCTGGAAATGGTAAAATTCTCCCTGACAACGCACAGGGGCTGCTTCGGAGGCTGTGCTTTCTGTGCAATTACACAACATCAGGGACGCATGATTGCAAGCCGCAGCATTGAGTCCGTCCTGCGTGAAGCAAAAAAGCTCACAGAAAAACCGGATTTCAAGGGTATTATAAACGGAGTGGGCGGCCCAAGTGCAAATATGTACGGCATGAAGTGCGAAACCTGGGGGAAAAAAGGAGCCTGCCTGGACAAGTCCTGCCTTTATCCTCGCACTTGCCCTGCTCTGGATACCAGCCACAAAAAGCTGCTTGAACTCTTACGCCGCCTGCGCGAACTTCCAGGGGTCAAGCAGGTCTTTACAGGTTACGGGGTACGCTATGACCTGGCTCTTAAAGATGAAGAGTATCTCGAAGAGCTCTGCGCTTACCATATTAGCGGACAACTGCGGATCGCACCCGAACATTTTTCAAGGCAGGTTACAAATGCAATGTGCAAGCCAGGCCGAGAAGTCTATGAAAAATTTACCCAAAAATTTACAGCTCTTAACCGGAAGTGCGGCAAAGAACAGTATATTGTAAACTATCTGATGTCAGGGCATCCGGGCTGTACCCTTGAAGATATGATAGAAATGGCCGAGTATGTGCGAGAGCATGGAGGTTACACCGAACAGGTACAGGACTTCACCCCAACGCCTATGACCGTATCGACATGCATGTATTATACAGACCTTGATCCGTTCACAGGCAAAAAAGTATACGTTGCAAGAGATAAGAAAGAAAAAGCCATGCAGAGAGCCCTTATGCATTACAGGAGCCCTGCAAATTACGAGCTTGTATATGAAGCTCTGGAAAAGGCAGGAAGACTTGATCTTGTTGGAAACGCCCAAAAGTGTTTGATAAGAAGGAAAGAAAAGAAGCAAAAATAAAAGTTCTTTGCATAAAAGTTAGAATGAGTCGATTAAGAACCTATCCGAAAAGTGGTTACCTACTATAACTTTTACGATATGCAATATGCAAAACCGGAACAGATACTCTGATATTATAGACCTGTTGTGACTTTTCAACTCGCGTTACTGACTTTTCGGATAGGCTCTAATTCTTCTTTACTTAAACCAGTATGACTTACACACTTAACGTATGAAATCAAAGGCAATAGCATCGTGTTAAAATTCGCTTGTTAGACAGCTTGGGGTTCAAAGCTTATTGATTTCTCAGTTAAACCGCATAAGTCCTATTATATTCATCAAAAATTCCGAAAAAAGAACTAAGGTTACTATATTGAAATCAGAGTCTTTTTTATTTCTTCGAATTCTTCTTTTGTGATTTCACCTTTAGCATATCTTTCTTTTGCTATATCCAGTGCAGACTTTCCTTCACATCCACGTGTCTTGTTCCGATTAACGAGGCTTTTGATTGACAGACAGGCTAGTACAATTATGGGAATCCAAAATATGAATACTGAAAAGATCATTAGAATTTCACTTGCGCCTATCATTGATTGACCCCATTCGATTTAGTAAATTAATTTAAAGAGTTCATTGTATATATGGTTGCGGATATCTTGTTGGAGATTTTCTAATCCAGTGTGTTTGTTACAGATTTTTGTCTTGATTAAGGCTCACGTTGTCATAAAGTGTATTTCGAAAGAAGCAAATAAGCCATTCAGGATAAAGAGAATCTCAAAACAACTTTAGGACTTACGCACTTGAAGTGCAAAATAAAGCACAACAGGATTTGGGGTTAAATGAGTGTTTTAGACAGTTGAAGGTCTAATGCTATTGATTTCTTGTTTCAACCGCGTAAACCCTAACCAGTTGTAAAACACGCGTTACATCCTCTTACGGATCCACCCACCTTTATAGCCCCTGACAGTCACGCCAGAAAGCCTTGAATTTCCCACTTACCTGCCCGCAGTAAGTATTCAGAGACCTTTCCTTGATCTCAATTACCAGGTTTGCCTCACCATCCCAGCTAAAGTGGGCAATAATTCCATTTCCTTCAAGCACCCCTGAATTCCCGGATGGAACTTCGATTCCATAATTCTGAAATCTTTTCTTCATGCAGGAAAACACTTCAGGAGTTACATTTTTGAATTTAATCCCCTGGCAGCCTTCAGTGTCAATTTTTCTTTCGGTCATACTTCACCTATTCCGGATTTCCTTTATGAACCATGGCACTCTCTTACGAAACCTTTTATTTTCATGGCTGCGACTTCACAACTGACAATAAACGGTTTTTCTTTGATTGTAATGGTAAGATTGGACTGCCCATCCCACTCAAAGTCCGCAGTAATACCTTTGCCAGATAGTTCTCCTCTATTCCCTGGCGGAACATGAATGCCAGAGTTCTGAAGCTTTTTCTTCATGCAGTTAAACGTATCAGGCGGAACGTTGCGAAATTTTATCGGTCTACAACTCATTACCCTGTCCTCCGAACCTATCTTTAAAACTAGTATCCGGCTATATAAATCAATAAAT
>CAZSVY010000077.1:0-3446 GCA_964610495.1 uncultured Methanosarcinales archaeon | reverse complement strand
ATATGCAGGATTAATATATACAGAAAAGACGAATTTAAATAGTGTAAACTCTACTTAAAGCAAGTCAAAGAGCATTTGCGCGGATCAAACGAGCGAGCGTTTGTAGTATAAAACACAACTTAAAGCTGAGACGAAAACCAGAGACTTAAGTGAGAGAGTTACAATCACACTTATCCTTTTCGGAACTGTATAAAAAAGGGTAGGTTTCAACCAATAAAAAAGGAAAGGAGTTTCGATATGAACGAGGAAATAGACGAACTTGATGCTTACTTCGACAAAAAAGGTGAACCTACCGAAGGCGAAGCTGTCAAACTGGAACATATGATGATGGAAAAAGTTTCCATAAATCCTGCAAGAAGAAAGCTTCTCCGGACTGTTGGAATCTTTGGGAAGACTGAAAACCAGCTAAAGGAAGATTCCGGATTAAGCGATTTCTTCTTTAAGTTCAATATGGATTTCCTGCTAAAGGAAGGCTTCCTGAAATTTGAAGAAGGAATGTACCGCTTGACGGATGCCGGAATTGCTATGCATGACTCGGTGTGTTGAATAAACTTTTTTAATAAACCTTTTTAATTTCCCTTTTATTTATAAATTTTAATATAATATTTAGTCACCGGCTGGTTAACTCCATCCTGATTTTTGGAGGCTGCCTTTTGCTAAAAAGCGATAAGTTTTTATGGTTATCTTGTTAATGGCGTTATGACCAAACTTTTCGATAACCCATGGAAGTTTCAAAAACGCCCTATCTAATTTCCAGGTATATATCGAGCAATAAAAAGGAGTGTGAAAAAATATGCCAGCAATAGTTAATGCAGATGAATGTTCTGGATGCGGAAGCTGTGTCGATGAATGCCCCTCTGAAGCAATTACCCTTGACGAAGAAAAGGGTTGCGCAGTAGTCGACAACGACGAATGCGTAGAGTGCGGCGCATGCGAAGAGGCATGCCCGAACCAGGCAATTAAAGTAGAAGAGTAAAACGACAATCAGTTGGAATAAGCTTTTTATTCCACTTTTCTTTTTCTTTTTATCAATCATTTTTTCTCTCCGGAGGTAGCTTTTTAGATGGTAGCAATTAAAGCGGGTATTTTAGGCGCCACAGGCGCTGTAGGGCAGAGATTTGTAGAAGCACTTGCAAACCACCCCTGGTTTGAGATTACAGCCCTTGCAGCATCCGAGAGAAGCGCCGGCAAAACGTATAAAGAAGCCGCAGGCTGGAGGTTAGACGCAGCTATGCCGGAAAGCGTTGAAAACATCGAAGTTGTCCCGGTAGACCCAAAAGCCGTAGATGCTGACGTGGTTTTCTCGGCCCTTCCTGCAGACCTTGCCCTGACAGTAGAACCCGAATTTGCGAAAGCCGGGTTTGCAGTGGCAAGCAATGCCTCGTCCTACAGAATGGAAAAAGATATTCCTCTCGTAATCCCCGAAGTAAATCCAGAACATCTCGGGCTTCTCGAAGTCCAGCAGGATGCAAGGGGATGGGACGGATATATCATTACAAACCCCAATTGCTCCACAATTGTCATGACCCTTACCTTAGAGCCTCTTATGCAGTTTGGGCTCGAAACCGTACAGGTGGCCACAATGCAGGCGATCTCAGGGGCAGGGTTTTCCGGAGTTGCCGCAATGGCAATCTATGATAATGTAATTCCGTACATAGGAAGCGAAGAAAAGAAGATGGAGACTGAAACATTAAAGCTCCTTGGAGAGTTCAACGGCTCTGAAATCGTGCCTGCGGATATGAGAGTCAGTGCTTCCTGCCACAGAGTCCCTGTTGTCGACGGGCATACCGAAGCCATCTGGGCCGGAATGAGGGATAAGCCGACGCCTGAAGAAGTAAGGGAAGCCTTTCTGAAATTCGATCCCAGGCTGGGAGAACTTCCTTCCGAACCTGCGAGAGCCCTGATAGTAAGAGACGAAATCGACAGGCCCCAGCCGCGCCTTGACCGCAATATGGGGAAAGGCATGAGCGTCTCGGTGGGACGTATAAGAGAAGGAATCCGCTACATCGCAATGGGACATAACACCATCCGCGGGGCAGCCGGGGCAAGTGTGCTGAATGCGGAACTCTTGCATTCGATGGGTAAACTCTGATCTGAATACAGAATAATGGAAATAGAAGTAAAAGCCTCAGAGATTGAGGCTTTTGCTTTCCAGCTTTATTTCTCGATTTTACGTTTCAATTTTACTGTCCTGCTCAATAGAATCTTTATAAGCTCTTCAATACCCTATCGCGAATGAAGCCGTGCAATTCTTCGGTTTCTACCTATCTGAAGCTCTTTTGAGAATTTCAGGAGAAAAGCTTTCTTGCGGCCTCCTCTGCCCTTCTCATAACCTCTTTTACAGGAACGCTGCTCGTTTTTGCGATTTTTTTGCAGTCCTCAAACTCGGCAGAGATATTGAGCAGGATACCTTCAGAGTCCCTGGCGATCTTGACCGCGGCTTCATATACCTGCCCTTCAACTTCAAATTTAACCGATTCTATTCGCCTGGCAGCCATCAACCTGTGTCGGGTAGGAATAACTCTTACTCCCAGGGACCCTGTCTCAATAATAATTTTCCGGGCGAGCTTTGCAGTGTCTTCGGGTTTCGCAATTACTTTGATAACATGAGCTGGACGGCCTTTTTTCATTGTTGCCGGGAGAATTGCAACATCCCTTGCCCCCATAGCAAGCAGTTCCTCGAACAGGTTGCCCAGGACTTCTCCACTTACGTCGTCAGCATTCGTTTCGAGTACCTCAATAATATCAGGAATGAGGCAGGAATCAAGTTCAGACAGCGCTCCCTGAAGCACATTGGGCCCGGCAAGCTCGGAATCTCCGGCCCCGTAACCTATCGAAATTACCCTGCCCTGAGGAAAAGTTTCCAGGGGTCTTGCAAAATGGGCAAGAATAGCAGCCCCTGTAGGAGTAAGAAGTTCCTTTTGCTCAGTCCCTCCCCTGAAATAGAATTTTCCTTTCCTGAGAAGCTCAAGGGTCGCAGGCGCTGGCACAGGCAGAACTCCATGTGCGCATGCTATTGTTCCACTGCCCACGTTTACAGGAGTACAGTAAACGGAATCGCAGTTAAGGGAATGGATAGCTGCTGAAGAGCCGATTATATCGGCAAGGGCATCACTCTGCCCAACCTCATGGAAATGAAGGTTCTCAAGGTCAGGCTGCCCGTGTACTGAAGCTTCGGCCTCAGCCAGCTTCAAAAAAATATCAAGAGCACTTGCTTCCACATTGTGGGGCAATCCTGCAGCTTTTACCACATCCACAAGTTCCAGATATGTGCGGACTGGCTCTTTTTCAGGCACGTTTATCCGGACGTCCAGGGCTTTTATTCCCTTTTTTATAACTTCTTTTATATCCACGGATACGTTGACGGAAGCTTCTATTAATTCTTTAACCGTTTTCCGGTCAGCCCCGAGATCAAGAGTGCATCCAAGGATCATATCTCCTGCTGC
>CAZSVY010000076.1:0-15051 GCA_964610495.1 uncultured Methanosarcinales archaeon | reverse complement strand
ACTCAGGGAAAACAAGCAGGCAACCGGTGCTGGTGCTGACCGTGTATCCAGCGGTATGCGCAGGGCTCTTGGGAAGAATGTAGGTACTGCAGCAAGAGTAAATCCATTGCAGAAGATCTTCACAGTTGCTGTTGAAAAGCAAAACTTCGAAGCCGCAAAGAAAGCCCTCTGGCATGCAGGACAGAAGCTGCCTACCCCCTGTAGAATCGTTGTCGACCAAGGGGCAGAACTGGTACAGTAACCAGTTAAACTGTTAATATCAAAAGGAGTATAATTATGTACGATTACGAAGAGCTTTTGAACCGTGCAATGGCAAAAATGCCTGAAATCGAGACTACGGATGCTCGATTCGTAATCCCTGAGCCCAGACTCTTTTCCGAAGGCAAAGCCACAATTCTGGAGAACTTTGGAAATATTGCAGATATCCTTAACCGGGACCCTGACCACCTGATGAAATATCTCACAAGGGAACTGGGGACTGCAGGGAAAATAGAAGGCACACGTGCAGTCTTCCAGGGAAGGTTTACGAGAGCCCAGATTTCTGATAACATTCAGGCTTATGTGGACGAATACGTTATGTGTTCGGAATGCGAACGCCCGGACACCCAGCTTGTCAGGGTGGAACGGGTGCTTATCCTGAAGTGTTCTGCTTGCGGGGCTCACAGGCCTGTCAAGAAGAGAAAGGTAACCAATGTGGTTGTCAGGGAAGCTATCGAAGAAGGCGGAACCTATGAGCTCCGGATCGATGCAGTCGGGTCCAAAGGTGACGGGATAGCAAAAATCGATAAGTATACGGTTTTCGTGCCCGGAGCCGCAAAAGGCGACGTGGTCAAAGTAAAAATAAAGAAAATCAGCGGAAACCTCGCCTTTTCAGAAAGGGTTTGAGGTTAAAGCTTATTTAAATATTTTAAGGCAGCTCAGGCCGATTACTTCCGTTCTCGCGCCCGGGCAGCTTATAGTTCTTATTTTAAGGGATTACTTAATATTCGAGATATTAAAAACTAAAATTCGGTATTCAGGCATTGCCTTCTTTTATAATCTCCAGTGCTATTCAGCCGACTTTTTTAATTCAGAAACTTCCTGAATTCAGCCGCCGAAAAACCTATTAGTGACTTAAAATACCTGCGAGTTAACCACACCAGCAAACAGGAAAGTGTGAGAAAATGACTTCTGAAAAAACAAATCCTCCGAAAGCCCAATTACAAGACAAAAATATAGAAGTCCTTTCCATGCCCGGGCTGTCAGTGAACCTTCGGCATGCAGGGGAAAACCTGGAGCTTGCAGCAAGCGGGACCCTGAAAGCCGCCTGCAACCCTATCCTGAAAAAGATCAACTCCCGCCTGAAGGAGGAAAAGCCAGCCCTTGTAGAGAAAGATAGAGTCATTGCTTCAGCCTGGCTTCCGCCAATACCGGGTCCTGTATTCAAGCGGCTTATTTTTGCAGAAATGCAGATAGCCCTCGGAAAATATATTCCAGAAACCGTATCTATTGAACTTACCCGCCAGAACAGTTCCAGGTATTCGCCAGGGACGGTTGCAGACGAGCTGGATACGGATACTGTAAAAAGAATAATAGATGAAGCCCTTGAATCCGGCACTTTCATTATCACATTTACCGAAAATGATCCCCTGCTGCGTGAAGAGGTATTTGAGCTAATCCGGTATGTGGACAAAAAGCGGGCTATAGTAAACTGTTCCACCTGGGGCACGGACTTTTCAGCAGAAACCGCTTCCCGCCTGAAAGAAGCCGGGCTGCATTCCCTGATGGTCGGGATTTACTCAACTGATCCTGAAAAACACGATGCTGCCCGAAAATCTGAGGGAGCATATGAAAGAGCGGTTTCTGCCATAAAACTGGCACTTGAAGCCGGGCTCATGGTTGTAATGACAACACATGCTTCTCCCTCAAACCTTCAGGAACTTCCGGCTCTTTATGCCCTTGCATCGGAACTGGGAGTCCAGGAGTTTTCGGTATGGGAAGCCATGCCAAAAAACAGGCTTGAGCCTGCACTTACGGATGAAGACCGGAAAAGCATCCTTGAAATGTACCACAGGATAAATGCCAGCCCGGACGGCCCGAGAATGTTTGCGAATACTTATTTTGAAGGGCAGATGCTGGGCGCAATGGAAGGCAGGCGCTGGATGCATATAACAGCAGAAGGAGACGTAAAACCCGGTCCGTATCCGCCTTTCAGTTTCGGGAATATAAAAGAGGAATCCTTAAAAAATACCTGGCAGAAAATCAGGAATTACCCTTATTTCCAGAAGCCGAAAAGCCTGAGTCCGATGCATGATCCGGAATTTCGGGAGTTTGTTGACAGGATCCCGGCAGACGCAAAATTGCCATATCCCTTTGAAAAAGTTTGTGAAAGATAAAACGAATAACCTGTCCCGGCATCCTTTTACAGTGTTTCTCTCCGGTACATTTATTATTCCTTTTAGCCTGCTTTTTTTCAATCGGGCAACGGCAAGCCAGGAGAGTTAAAAGCAGCATATAGCTGGAAAGCCAGTTTTAGCCTGAACTGCCTGCCTGAAGATAAACATTTACATATAAGCAGGTATTTTTAAAGAGCAATTTAGCTCGAACTGCGTTCATATCTTTAATTATTTTCAGCAAGAAAAAGCTGTCTGCCTGAGGCATTTCCCCAGAAAACCGGCAGCTCATGAGGGACTTTATGAATACTAAACTTGACCCGTGGAGTTCAAGCGACATTACTGACTATTCCAAGTTATTCGAAGAATTCGGGATTTCTCCTTTTGACGAGATTCTTCCGGAAATCCCTTCCCCCAGCATGTACATGCGGAGAAGAGTTATCTTCGGGCACCGTGATTACGAACAGATTGCAGAGGCCATGCGCACAGGTGCTCCTTTTTCGGTTATGGACGGGTTTATGCCTTCAGGGAAGGTTCATCTCGGGCACAAGATGGTTATGGATCAGATAATCTGGCACCAGCAAATGGGAGCATCAGCCTTTGTGGGGATTGCGGACAGGGAGGCTTTCGCGGTACGTGGCTTTTCCTGGCAGAAATGCAGGGACATAGGAGTAGAAGAATACATATTAAGCCTTATTGCTCTCGGCTTCAAGCCCGATGGTCTTATTTACTTCCAGTCAGGCTGTGAAAGCGTCAAAGACCTGGCATTTGAACTCGGAGCCAGGGTCAATTTCTCGGAACTGAGCGCGATTTATGGTTTTTCAGGAGAGACAAATCTCTCTCATATGATCAGTGTGGCAACCCAGGCTGCAGATATTCTCCAGCCCCAGCTTGAAGAGTTCGAAGGTCCAAAACCGGTTGTGGTGCCTGTAGGGCCTGACCAGGACCCGCACCTCAGACTTACGCGAGGACTTGCAGGCAAAATGAACATATTCAGGATCGAGGAAAGAGAAAACGCAAATGGATGGAAATATCTTAGCATTCGGGGAAAAGGAGCTCCGAAGGAAGCTTTGCAGGAACTCAAAAAACGCATCCCTGGGAAGGTAAAACTCTACGAGGAGCACATTGATGTACTCCAGACTCCTGACTATCCGTTCCTTACAAGGCTGGGTTCGGAGGTCAGAAAAGCTGATAGAAAGGAACAGTACCTGGCTGAAATCGAAGATGTTTCCAGGTTTATGAAAGAAATCAAGCCGCCTGAATTCGTTGAGTACGAAAAATATTTTGTTTTCAGAAAAATCTGGAAACTTACCAGGAAAATACTTGAACAAATTGTCGCCGAAGTGGCCCTTGAATTCGGAGGGTACGCTTTCATTCCCCCAGCATCTACCTATCATCGTTTCATGAGCGGATTGCAGGGAGGAAAAATGTCGAGCAGTGTTCCTGACAGTTATATAGCTCTTACTGACGACCCGAAGGAAGGCGCAAAAAAGGTAAAACGGGCAAAAACGGGAGGCTGTGTAACGCTTGAAGAGCAGAAAAAACTGGGCGGAAAACCCGAAGAATGCTCAGTTTTCGAACTGATGC
Source organism: uncultured Methanosarcinales archaeon (assembly GCA_964610495.1). Classification (GTDB taxonomy): domain Archaea; phylum Halobacteriota; class Methanosarcinia; order Methanosarcinales; family Methanosarcinaceae; genus Methanosarcina. Next base: position 11,092 of record CAZSVY010000076.1, on the reverse strand, counting down.
TCTTCCACCTGCTTGGAGACGATGAGGAATTACTGGAAATCAGGCAGGAATGCGTCTCAGGAACCAGGATGTGCGGCTCATGCAAGCAGCTTGCAGCTGAAAAGATGCAGGAATTCCTTAAAGACCATCAGGAAAAGCGGGAAATTGCAAGGGAACAGCTCGATGAATATAAAATAATCTACAAAAAGTAATTTTACAAAATAAATTTCACAAAATAAATTCATAAAATAAATTTTATGAAAAATCGATCAGTTATAAATTTGTCAAACTCTTAATATTTTCAGGAATGTCAGGATGTGACTATAATATGAGTGTTCAGGAAAACCTCACAATCAACGAGAAAAAAGTCTTGCTTGCCCTTGAAGCACTGGGGTCTGCGGCTCCCGAAAGACTGGAGGAAAAATCAGGGCTCCAGGTAGATGCGGCAATGCAGGCAGCCTTCATGCTTGCGGAAAAAGGGCTGGTTTCGGTCTCCGAAAAGGTGCTGGAACGTTATTCCCTTACAGAGGAAGGGGAAGAATATATAAAAAACGGACTTCCGGAACGCCAGATTCTCGACTCCCTCAAAGCTCCGACCTCGCTTGAGGAACTGAGGAGCCGTTTCTCTCCGCAAATGGTAGGGATTGCAACCGGCTGGCTCGTAAAAAAGGGATGGGCAAAGGTTGAAAACGGGGTAATGGTGCCGTCCGGAAAAATGGATGCAGGAAAAGACGAAGAAACCCTTGCAGCTTTCACAGGCAAAGCAAAAACCCTTGAAGAACTTGCATCCGACGAAGGGACAATAAAAGACCTGCTCAAGCGCAAAATTATCATAAAACACGAAGAAAAGTTCAGAACTGTTTCCATAACTGATACAGGAAACGCGCTTGCAGCCCAGGGGCTTGTCCTTGAAGAGGAAATTGCTCAGCTCACACCCGATTTACTGAAGAGCGGGGCCTGGAAGGGGAAAAAGTTCAGGCCTTACCGTCTTGATATTACTCCCAGATCCCTTTACGGGGCCAAGCTTCATCCTTACAGGCGCCTTATAGAGCAGATGCGCCAGATCTTCCTGGAAATGGGCTTTACCGAGATTAAAGGCGGGATCATCCAGAGTTCTTTCTGGAACTTTGACGCCCTTTTCCAGCCGCAGGACCACCCTGCAAGGGATATGCAGGACACTTTTCACCTGGATAGCACCTGCCAGCTTCCGTTTGAGTACTCCGAAAGGGTAGCTGCAATGCACGAGCGCGGAGGAGAGATTGACTCCTGCGGCTGGGGCGGGATCTGGAACAGGGAACTTGCAGGACGCAATGTGCTGAGAACTCATACAACAGCCGTCACTATCAAGTATCTGGCCGACAACCCCGAACCGCCTGTAAAAGCTTTCTGCATTGACAGGGCTTACCGCAGGGAAACGATTGACCCTACTCATACCCCGGAGTTTGAGCAGCTTGAAGGAGTTGTAATGGATAAGGATATGTCCTTTGCAGACCTGCTCGGCTTACTGGCAGAATTCTACCACAGGATGGGATTCGAAGAAATCCGCTTCCGCCCAGGGTATTTCCCATACACCGAACCGAGCGTGGAACCCGAGGTTTACGTGGACGGCCTGGGCTGGGTTGAACTTGGGGGCGCAGGCGTTTTTAGAAAAGAAGTTACTGAACCTTTGGGGATTAAAGAGCCTGTCCTTGCCTGGGGGCTGGGAGTGAGCCGGCTTGCCATGCTGAAACTGGGGCTTAAAGACCTCAGGCTCCTTTACCAGTCCGATATTGACTGGCTCAGGAAGAGCGAAGTTTGCAGAACCTGAGATCTGAATGCAAAGCCTTAGACCTTGTTTCAGGCTCGTAACCTGAGGTTCTCAGGTTAAAACTTTTATTAGCCTCAAAAATAAAAAATTGCGGCCTGCAAGGTCATGAAACTCAAGAGGGGGAGGGTATATACTTTACGGGATTTTAGTTTCTAAACATATTTTCTTTAGTAAATATATAATTACATAATATATTAATTTGGTAAAATCAGGCATGAATATATTGTGTCAGCAATTAAAATAAAGGGGTAAATAATGACAGAGAACCCATCAGAATCTGTGACTTCGCCTGAAGAATTGCCGGGTGCCCCGGAAAGCCAGAAGACACCAGAACCACAAGCTGCGGCTGTGGGAACTGGCGTAGCAACCCGATACCGGCTTGAACTGATGTCTTACCCTCCAGGCAGTCCAAGAAGTTTATGGCTCTTTGTGAATGGTGAATGGAGACATCTGGACAACCCGGACCCCGGTACTCAAGCCTCTGTGCAGGATGCCTTTTGCAAATGCTCGGAGCGTCTGGAGGTTCGGGTCTGGTACTCCGAAGACACAATCCAGGGACTGGTAGTAAAAACAAAGTAACTGAAACCATGAAGACGAAATGATTGAAACATAAAGACAGAATAACTGAAACCGTGAAAGTAAGCGAAATGAAATAACCGGGCTCTATTCTGAACCTCTTTACTTTTGCACTGCGCGGGTAATTCGATAAGCTGTTGACCAGAGCTAACCCCAGATCAAACCTGCATGCTCCGGGCCGCAGGCAATTTTCTCCCTTTTCTAACTTCTACCTTCTCATGATGAATTTTTTAAGACCCTTTGGGGCTTTACAGGTTTTTTCCATGCTTTAGCCTGAAGAGAAAGGGCAAAAATACCATTAAATAACCGCAAATCCTATTTTCCAGTATAAAATATCCGATGAAAGGACAAAACCGGGGGGTGGGCTATGAACAGAAACAGGCATTGGAAAGTCTCGAAAAGGGATTGGTACGGAACGGCTCGGGTACTTTTTGCGTTCATAGCAGTAATCGTGATATCATCGGTTTTCCTGCTTCCGGACCGCTGGTATCTCTGGCTCATGATAATAGCCGGGGGGCTTGCCCTGCTTGTGGCATGGCACGCAAGAAACTTTGCCTATCTCTGTCCCGGATGCGGCGAAGTGTTCGAGGTTTCAAAGCTTGAAGACTTTCTCAGCCCCAACGGTGTGAATAAAAAGTACCTGAGATGTCCGAGGTGTGGGAAACGGGCCTGGGCTGATATTCTGAGAATTAAAGAACAAAATGTACTTAAGAAGTAGCCGTTATCTGAAAGCTGAACATACCGGTCATGGAAGAAGAGAACCTGAAGTCTGCGGGAAAAAGTTTCCGGAAACGGACCCTGAGGAAAACATGGAAAAGGAAAAAAGAGGCCGGAAAAACAATCCAGAACCTCATACCGGAGAAAACGTTTCCCTCCTTCCAATCCTTGCTGTCAATTTCATAGGCACGCTCGGGTTCAGTATTGTACTCCCGTTCCTGGTGTTTCTTGTTAACCGGTTGGGAGGAAACGCTTTCATTTACGGGCTGGCAAGTGCGATGTATCCGGCTTTCCAGCTAATAGGTGCCCCTATCCTCGGCAGATGGTCTGACATTTACGGCCGTAAAAAGGTCCTGCTTTTAAGCCAGCTTGGGACTCTGCTCTCATGGATTATTTTTCTTGGGGCTCTTTTTCTTCCGGTCATAAGCCTCTTTAAAATCGATTCCAGGATCCTGGGAGCTTTTACCATTACCCTGCCCCTTGCAGTGCTTTTTTTTGCCAGAGCTCTTGACGGGCTGACCGGGGGAAATGTATCGGTAGCCAATGCCTATCTGGCTGATATTACCACAGAAGGAGATAGGAATCGGAACTTCGGAAAAATGTCGATTTCCGAGAATCTGGGATTTATAGTTGGTCCTGCACTTGCCGGAATATTAAGCGTAACAGAGTACGGAGAAGTGGCCCCTGTTCTGGGAGCAATAGTAATCTCAGTTATTGGAACACTGCTGATCATATTTTATGTGCCTGAAAGTAAAGAGTGCACTTTTGAAGGGCCTGAAGAAACGGAGAATATACGGAAAATTTTCAGTTATGAAATAAGGGAATGCAGAACCACGACGGAGATAAACAAGCCTGACTTCAGGGAGGTCCTGAGACTTCCAGATATCCCCTATATGCTGGGCCTGTACTTTCTAATCGATCTTGGTTACAATGTATTCTACACGGCTTTTCCCCTGCACGCAATTTCAACTCTCAACTGGAGCATTGCCAAAATGGGAGTTTACTTTACGGTGTTGAGCGGGCTTCTGATAATCGTACAGAGTACTGTGCTTCCCAGGGTTTCAAGAAAATATTCGGATGCAGCCCTTATAATCTTCGGAAGCCTGATGCTCGGTACGAACTTTCTACTTCTGATCCCCGGAAATCTTTTCCTTACCTACCTTGCAACAGGATTTTTCGCACTTGGAGACGGGCTTATGTGGCCTTCCTTTCTCTCCCTTTTGTCAAAAGTTGCAGGAAGAAAGTACCAGGGCACAATACAGGGGTTTGCCAGCAGTTTCGGAGGACTTGCCAGCATCACCGGACTTATCCTTGGCGGCCTTTTATATGAAATGCTTGCCGGAGTCTCTTTTTTGATTGCGGGACTGGTAATCTACACGGTTTTTTTGCTCAATTTCGGGCTCAGGCATTTTGAAAAAAAGCTGAAATACTGAACCTGGAACCCGGTTCAAGGATTTTCATCACCTGAGAGAAGGGATCCGGAATAGATTTAAATTATACATTTAAATCGCATGTCTGAATCACGTGTTTAAATCGCGTGTTTAAATCGTGTGTTTAAATCGTGTGTTTTAAACTAAATAAATTACATCTTCAAAAACAATTGTAATTAAACGAAAAATCGAACCGGAAAATGCCGGCAAATAAAAATGGAATCTCAGACTGAGGTTTAGTATGAGTAATACAACCAAGTTATTAATGGTTATTCTCATGGTCGTGACTGCAATAGTAATTGCACAGCTGATTGATCGCCCTCTGGGAAAAGATGGAGCAGTAGATCGAGAAAATATCGTGGGGAAGAGTTCTCTGGACGCATTCGTAAGCGAAACCCATAGCTATGAAGACAGGTTTTTGTTTACCTACGCTCCAAGAAATCCGGGTTCCAGGTTTGACTGTTATATGAGTTATGTGTTCAAGGAAGATGGAAACACCCTCGAAAGCGTTAACAAAAAATTTTACGGGAATGTCTCGGCTGAAAATCCGATTGTGCTCGAATTTTCAAGAAAGAAAAATTCCAAATATGAGCTGGAAGCTACGATAGAGGATAAAGGCGGAATCAACCTGCATAAAAGCGAGATCGAAATTGGTTCTGCAGCCGTAGAGAATGAAACCATAACTAAATAAAAAAGATAAAGTTTTGAACCAGCGTTTACAGGAAGGTTGTATAGAAGCTGGAAAGTAAGAACGACCTGCTTCGAGCGGCCCATTTTGGGAGTGAGTCCCTTTCCAGCAGCCTTTTGTGAATTTTCCGGTTTGCAACTTTAAATTTATCTTTTCTTTTTCTTTCCCATGAGTCTTGAAATAAATCCGATTACTGCAGAAGCCAGTGCGGCTAAAGCAATTATCTTTTTTATATTGCGGAATATTCCTATCATTAAATCACCCCATCTTTAAAGTTCTCGCATTTATTGCTACTATCACGGTACTAAGGCTCATGAAAACGGCACCCATGGCAGGGCTCAGTAAGATTCCGTACCCATAAAGTACCCCTGCTGCAAGAGGGATTGCAAAAACGTTATACCCTGTTGCCCAGAGGAGATTCTGATACATTTTGGAGTAAGTTTTCCTGGAAAGCCCGATAATATCAACTACATCTCTCGGATCGTTTTTTACCAGAACTATATCAGCCGTTTCGATTGCAACGTCCGTACCTGCTCCTATGGCTATTCCGACATCAGCCTGGGCCAGGGCAGGCGCGTCATTGACCCCGTCCCCAACCATGCCTGTGGTGTACTGCTTCTGGACTTCTTTGACCTTTTCGGCCTTCTCATGAGGAAGGACTTCTGCAAAATAATCGTCAAGCTCCAGTTCTCTGGATACCCAGGCTGCCACGTAGCGGTTATCCCCTGTAAGCATGAGGCATTTAATTCCCATGCTTTTAAGTTTCGAGATAGCCTCCCTGGATTCCTTCCTGACAATATCGGCAAGCGCAATGGCTCCGAGTATCTTGTCTCCCTCAAGCAGGAACACGACGGTTTTTCCCTGCGTTTTGATTTCTTCAATTTTCTCGTTTTTGACGGCAATCCCTTTTTCTTCAAGGTAGCCAGGGCTTACAACAAGGAACTTTTTTCCGTCAACCAGGCCCTGTACCCCCTTTCCCGGGATTGAACTGAATTCTTCCACGGATTGAGTTTGCAGCCTTTTTTCCCGTGCACTTTCCAGAATGCCTGTTGCAATCGGATGTTCCGAACTGGCTTCCAGGGAGGCCGCGAGCCTTAAGATTCTTTCATTATCCTTTCCGGTTTCATTTTCCTCGCCTGAAAGAGAAACGATATCGGTGACCCCAAACCTTCCTTCGGTGAGTGTACCGGTTTTGTCAAAAATGATAGCCTGAAGATTGCGTGCTCTTTCAAAAGCCTGCCTGTCCCGGATTAGAAGCCCGGATTTTGCGGCAATGGACGTTGAAACTGCAACTACCAGAGGAATCGCAAGCCCAAGGGCGTGCGGGCAGGTAATGACCATTACAGTCACCGCCCTTTCCAGCGCAAAGACCAGCTGCTGGCCGAAGAGAATCCAGAGAGTGAAAGTGAGAGCTCCCACAGTCAGGGCTATGATTGTAAGATACAGAGCAGCCCGGTTTGCCAGGTCCTGGGTTTTTGATTTGCTTTCCTGAGCAGCTTTGACGAGTTCGACAACCTGGCTCAGGTAAGTGTCCTTTCCGGTTTTCTCTACCCTGACGACAAAAGCCGCTTCCCCGTTAATCGAACCGCCGATAACGTCATTCCCAGGCTTTTTCGTGACAGGCTTCGACTCCCCGGTAAGCATGGATTCGTTGACGCTACTTGTTCCCTCCACAACAGTCCCGTCCACAGGCACCTTTTCTCCGGGCTTGATCAGAACCTTATCCCCGATTTTTAGCTGGTCAACCCCCACATCGACAACTTCGCCGTTTTTCTTCAGATGGGCAACCGAAGGCATGATTTTTACCAGTTCCTCAAGGGCTCTTGAGGCTCCCATTACCGAACGCATTTCAAGCCAGTGCCCGAGCAGCATTACATCGATAAGGGTTACGAGCTCCCAGAAAAAGACCTCCCCATGCAGCCCGAAAACCACAGCCGAGCTGTAAAAATAAGCCACGCTGATTGCAATAGCTATAAGGGTCATCATCCCGGGCGACTTTTCAGAAAGCTCTTCTTTTATCCCCCTGAGAAACGGGTACCCGCCATAGAAATAAACGACCGAGGAAAGCAAAAAGGTAAGATAATCCGCACCCGGAACTTGAAGCTCAAAGTTAAAAAAGTCCTGGATCGTAGACGAAAGCAGCAAAACCGGGAAAGTTAACACGAAAGAAACAATAAACCTCCTTCTGAAATCTTCAAGCATGTGCGCATGATGGTTGCCGTGTCCTTTCCCGCCAGCTGCTTCATGACCTTCATGTTCCATCTCTTGATGTTTCATCCCTTCGTGTTCCATTTCGCCATCTTGCTCGTGTTTCATCTCTTCATGCTGCTCAGGGCCCTCATGCTTCATTTCTTCGAGCTGTCTGCGGTCCAGCGATTTCTCTTCGGTATGCATGGTTTGATCTTCGGGATGGCCCTGATGAACCATGCTTCCGGCAGGCATATTCCCGTTTTCTTCGTGAGATCCATGGGAATTTCCTGATATTTCTCTTCCGGAGTTGTGTTTTTTATCGTGAGGGTAAGGCTCATTTACCTGAGTTTTAGAACTATCGGTATCCACCCCCTTCTCTTCAGCCTGCATATCTTCCCAATTCCCCTGATTTTAATTCTATTTAAGATATTATATTTCTAATGTATTTGAAAATAAAAGAACCAAATATCCTGAGTCGAGAAAAATGATAAATTCTTTTCTAAGGCAAGAGAGTAGTCTCAAAGCCTATTCGGGTTAATTCTCAGGGATAAAGTACATTCGAAAGTCAGATACAGTAAATCAGAGAGGCGGATGCTTTTATGTCGTTATTCAGGTCTATCGGTTAGCTTATAGCAGGAAAACAAAAATCAGGCATAAAAATCAGGCGTGTTATGTCCAGCTAATTCAAGAATTAACATTCAAAGGATTTACACTCAACGGGTTGATGCTCAAAGGGTTGATGCTCAAAGGATAAAAAGTAGGAAGACTTGAAAAATGCCTTCAAAAATATTTGTAAAAACTCAGAGAAAGGAAGCTGAAACTGAGTTACCTTAGGCCATTCAAAGGGAAATAAAAGAAAAAGATGCATGTGATAAGAGATTTAACTGCTCTGTGCTTTCCGGATACCACGACGCACAGCCAGGACCAGAATAAAGAACATAATAACACTAAAGATCCCGATGAAAATAGCATCCCTAAAGGCTATGTCCAGAGGAATATGACTGATAGATCCATAATCTTCAAGCAAAGAAGACATATTTTAATCTACGTACCCAAATATAATAAACTTACCTGATTGTCTTAACAGGAGAAAGAATGAATTAAAGTATATCAAGCCTCAAAAGTTTGCATTCTGGATAGACAAAACTGGAAAAAAGAGAAAAAGAAAAGAGAACATGGAGGGGATAACTTTCTCTTTTCTCGCCAAAACAGTAAACTTTTCTATTATTTAAAAAACTTTTGAGAGTTTGTTTTACATTGTCCAAAAGCTCTATGAGCTTAAAGGCATGGTTGAAAAACTGAAGAGGCTGAAAAAATTCTTTATTAGTTGGTCTGGAAACGAGGAGAAACTTCGTAGTAATGGATTCCGTAACGGATTCCGAATAGCAGGAACCTTCAGGAAGGGTCGAACGGTTCTAAGCAACTCTAAATTTATCCCGGTAAGGAGGAGAAAGTGGCAAACTCAAACAATGGGAGTTGGAACTACTAAAAGACAAAAATGGTTTTCCGGTTCTGGTGGGCTATCCGTCTTCAATGTTTTGAAAGATACAACATAAATCATCAAGCAAGATCTCTTTTTGTTCGGTTTTCCCTCGTACGTATGATGATTTTGCTCAGTTCGCGCAGCCACAGCACCGAACTCGCCACTGCTGCACAGAGCAGCCAGTCGCCAGGGCTCAAGCTCACGGTCGAAAATGCCTGTTGCAGAAACGAGATGTAAACGACCGCCACCTGCAGCAAAACGGACAGCAAGACCGCTCCCCACAGCCATTTATTTGAGAACAATCCCACGAACGCGCTCTGTTTATCCGAACGCGCATTGAAAACAACAAACAGCGAAAAGAAAACAACCGTGGTAAAGGCCATTGTTTGCGCATAACGCAGGTTGCCTGAACCTTCGACCAGACCCCCGGGTAAGCTGGCATCCAGTACCAGCAGAGTCCCGACTGCCATGATTACACCGGTAAAGAGGTTGCCAGCCCACATGCTGCGGGTGATCACCCCTTCTTCCCGCGGGCGTGGCAGTTCTTTCATCAGTCCCGGGTCTGCCGGGTCAACCCCGAGCGCGAGCGCAGGTGGCCCGTCTGAAATAAGATTGATCCAGAGGATCTGAGTCGCCAGCAGCGGCAGCACTATCCCGGTTTCACCTTCCGCAGTCAACCCGATCACATCTGCCAGCAGCAAGCCGAAAAACATTATCATAACTTCACCGAGGTTTGAGGAAAGCAGGTAGCGCAAGAACTTGCGGATGTTAGAGAAAATCGCGCGCCCCTCTTCGATAGCCCCGACAATGGTCGCGAAGTTATCATCTGCGAGCACAACGTCAGAGGCTTCTTTGGAGACGTCCGTTCCGGTAATCCCCATTGCCACCCCGATATCGGCAGTTTTCAAGGCTGGCGCATCGTTGACCCCGTCGCCCGTCACTGCCACAATCGCCCCTCCACGCTGTAACGCTTTAACGATCCGAAGTTTGTGTTCAGGGTTGACGCGGGCATAGACCGACACTTCCTGAACCGTCCGGTCAAGTTCATCCTCTGGCATCTTCTCAAGCTCGGTACCCGTGACAGCCTGCCCGTGAGTGGGAATGCCCAGTTCTTCAGCAATGACTGTGGCTGTTTTAGGATGATCGCCTGTAATCATAATCGGGCGGACACCGGCAGCCATAGCGCGCGCAACTGCATCCTTCGCCTCCCTGCGCGGCGGATCAATCATGCCGATCAATCCCAGGAAAACAAGGTCTTTCTCAACATCCTCATCTAACTCTTCCTGCTCAAACGCGTCCTTCGGCAGCGTACGGAAAGCGACCGCGAGTGTTCGTAGAGCTTCGCCAGCCAGTTCTTCATTATTCTTCAAAATTTCTGTGCGGCGTTCCGCAGTCAGGGGTTTGATCTCGTCTCCTACGAGCTCCTGTGTACATCGGGCAAGCAGTACATCCGGTGCCCCTTTGGTGAAAGCAAGCAGCCTTTCCTTTTGCTCGGCATCAGTATGAACCGTGCTCATCAGTTTGCGCTCGGAAGAAAAAGGCACTTCCCCTATACGTTCCAGACGTGCATTGAGTGCCTCAGCTTCCAGCCCGGCTTTGCGCGCCGCTACGATCAATGCTCCTTCGGTCGGGTCACCGTGTACCGCCCAGCGCCCATTGCGCTCGTGCAGCACGGCATTGCTAGCACGGTCGGCAGCTGCAAGCGTACGTACAAACTCGAACTGGAGCGCACCATCAATCTTCCCTCCTCCTACCCTGCGCACTTCGCCTTCCGGGGCATAACCCGTACCTTCTAAATTGACGCGTCCGCTCGCAGTGATGACCGCAAGTACAGTCATCTCGTTCTTCGTAAGCGTGCCCGTTTTATCGGAGGCGACAATATTTGCCGAGCCGAGAGCTTCGACAGCCGCGAGATGGCGCACTATAGCATTTTTCCGCGCCATGCGCTGCACGCCAAGAGAGAGTACAACTGTCACCACCGCAGGCAGGCTTTCCGGTACTGCCGCGACTGCAAGCGCCACACCTAAAATAAGCACGTCAAAAAGGGCTGAGAAACCTCTCACATCTTCAACCAGGATGATTGTTGTGATAATCACGACAGCGATGGCGATAACGATAATCCCGAGAAGTTTGCCAACGCGGTGAAGTTCCTTTTGTAATGGCGTAGTTTCTATCTGGGCTTCTTTAATCATCCCGGCAATTCGTCCCATCTCGGTCTGCAT
>CAZSVY010000075.1:0-2780 GCA_964610495.1 uncultured Methanosarcinales archaeon | reverse complement strand
CATCCCCAGAATAAGGCTGGAGAGGCTGCCCAAAAGCACGAGGGTTGACCGGCGATTGGAGGTGCGTATGGATGACGAATTCAGGCGTGAGGTTATGTCACTGTGCCTTAACGGGAGCAGGCCTGGAATTTGCAGATCTAGTGCTCAGGCATAACACTCTCTGAGTGTGATAAAGGTAACAGCGATTAATAAAGTTGCCAGGCGCAGAATAATCGAGAAAATTCTTCTGACTGGTCATGTCTTCACCTGGCTTCAATCTGGTTTTGGGGCAAGAAAGAAGCCCAGCTCCGCTAACTGACTAATTGAAATACCTGAGAAGCTTTGAAAAAAGGGTTACTGGGGGGCTTTAAATTTCTGAGAAATCAAACCGAAGACAAACGATACCGGACATATACACGGGTCTGGCTTTACTTTTGATTATTGGCGGCATTGCCCTGTTGTACGAGAACTGGATAGGCCATGCCCTGATAGCTATCATTAGCCTGTTACTTATGGTCTATGCTCTCACAACCGGGGCCATGCTCAGGGGAAGAATAAAGCGAAGCTCAGGAAATATCTTCAGGCTTCATAGAAAGGAGGGCATCTACTTTGGAGCCTTCATCCTGGGATCGTTCATCTACGGTTTGTGGGTAAAGTTACAGCACGGGGAATTCATATTATCGTCTATTCACGGAAAGCTGGGGCTGGTTATCCTTCTCCTTGTTACTCTTCAGGTTCTTCCAGGGCTGATTTTAAAGAATCGTGCACGGTACAGGGGATTGCACAGAATAATGGGATATGCCCTGGCCCCAATTCTGTTCATCGATGCTAGCTGGGGCCTGTACAATGGTGTAACTGCCGGGACAAAAACTCTGGTCCTCCTGCATTCGATATCCGGAGGCCTGGTTGCCCTTGTTCTTGTCTGGATCATTCTGGAGATCCGGTACCCGACAGACAGGTCACTCTCCAGAGTGAGGGTAGCAGGCTATCTGGCAGTATTCTTCGTAACCGCAGGCTGCTGGATTGCGGGAGGCTACAACTATTTGACAGTCTACGGCTCCCAGGTAAAACCCGTAATTCTGACAGGGCTCTATCCCTGGGCGCACGAGATTGTAATGGAGGCAAAAGAGCATGTTTTCGTCTTTTTGCCCATAATCACTTTTGCTCTGTCAATCAGCCTGTCCGCTCTGGACAGAAACACTTTTCTGGATGATGCCAGGCTCAGGCGGGCCCTTATGATAGTGGCTGGCCTGGCACTTTTTATGGTACTGCTCATGTTCCTGATGGGAGCTATCGTATCCAGTGCTGGAAATACGGGAATGGAGGCATGAGATGAGAGAATCGGCTACTTTTATCGTGTCGGCGGCAATTACCATATTTTTAACCGGCTGCCTCATTATTTTTCATGATCTATCCCCCGGTTTCAGGGAATTTCTGGCAACACTTACGGGCCATCACTGGTTGTCAGTGAGCTTAATAACAGTAGTATTATTCTTGCTCTCATCAGGGCTCCTGCTTGGCTCAAAAAACGCGAGAAAGGTGTTGAGAGCGCACGATGCCGGGCTTTGGTCGGCTGTCCTGATAGCTGTCACTCTGATCATGATACTGGGAATCCTTGCGGAGTTAACCGCTCACTTTCTGGCTGATTGAGACTGGTACACGGGATCGAATCTGATGTAAAGCAGTTAACTGTTGTAAGTTTATTCTCGGGAAAAGTTGTACTACTTACTGCAGTCATGAGAAAAAAATAGAAAGAGGATGATCCAAAACGTGAGTATGCAACAGATTACAACCTCATAGTCTTCTAGATAATTGATGGTTTCTGTACCCCGCTCGAAATTTCTATTAAGGTGTAAGATTAAAACCTTTAATATAACTTAATAGATTTGAGGGAATGATTATCAATACTCACAGGATGAAATTCGGTTCTAAATGTCAATGCTGCTATGAACTTTAATAACGATATTTTAATGATTATCCGAAAATATTCCTGGGTTATGAATCAAAAAGAATTTCTGGGTGATTACTGATCAAATCAATGGATGAGCACGGGCCTACTGTATGAAAAACATGGAAAGGGTTTTAGCTTCCAGCTCTCATTAACTGACCCGAATGGATCATAGTTTGACATTCTTCATATAATGTTATGTCAATTTTTATCCTTTACATAAAAACAAATTTTCGAGCATTTTTAGTATATTACAGCTTAATTTTAGTATACTACAGCTTCTTAATTTTAGTATATTACAGCTTATTATTTATCCCTTTCAATATTCTTCCAACTCCATGCATTACAGTATCTTTTCTTATTATCTTGATTCTATTTTTATTGAGTAATGCTTCAAGATCGGATTCAATAAAATTTTTATAGTATTCGGCTTCAATGAAAGCAATAAAGTGATAAATTAAAAATTTACCTATTTTGTTTTTGGGTAAATCGTAATCAACAACTACTATAATTCCTTCTGGTTTGGTTACCCTGACCATCTCTTTCAATACCTTTTCTCTTATACTCAAAGGCATATCATGTAACGCAAAAGATATGGAAGAGGTGTCAAAACTATTGTCTTCAAATGGTAAATTTGTTGCATCAGCGATTTCAAATTTCACATTTCTAAATTTATTTTTCTTTTTAGGAGCGATAAGGCTAATCCCCGTCATTTTAATGGCGGGATACAGCCGTCATCTGTACCAACTTTCGCTATCTGACAATCTATTTACCCTTACAAGTCCTATACTCATTTGTCAAGTTTTGTCTTGGAAGCTGCAAATGCTACAAGAGCCGCTTGACTTTGCTATTA